>NZ_JBRREH010000008.1:0-76231 GCF_056760175.1 Stenotrophomonas sp. STEN021
GCTTCGCGGCTTACGCCACTCCTACAAAGGCTCCAGCGCCGCCCGCCCTGGCTTACCCGGCTCCGACGCTATCCCCCACGCCAGATACCAATCCTCGCCCTGCAGCTCCGCCGGATGCTGGGTGCGCCCGGAACCATTGCCACAGGCCAACGCATCAGCGGCGCAACCATGCTCGGCATCACCGTCAGACCCGATCCGCCCGGCAGGAAAAACAGCCATAGCGCGCGACCGGCAACTACTCTGCTCGCACCAACACAAACCAGCGATAGACGAGATAGCCAACGACTGCAGCCACCGGTAGCAAGCTGATCCATAACGGCAGCTCGACCACGAAGAACATCGTGGCGAAACAGGCAAAAGCCAACAGCGAAAGAAGCATGGCCGATACGTTGAACAACGCTGTATCTGCGACATCTTTTCCGAGGGATTTTCCTGGCAGATTCCTGGCTGAGCGCTGCCTGCGCAACACCCATATATCCGTGACGAAATCCACGACGCCCTCAATCAACCCGCCGAGCAAGCCAGACATCGCGGAATCCCGTTGGTCATGATGAATACGCGGATAGTCACAGTGGCCCCAGTACTAGTCAAGCGACCTGCCCGTCCATCTCCATCCAGCGCGCTGACGGCTGAGTCCGGGCAGGAAACCACTGCGGCAGGTCCAGACTCAAACCGCCGTGCCGAACCCGCTTGACCTCCAAGTTCGGCCTGCCAGTGAGCAGATGCTTACCGCGAACTCTTCTGTCCCAGTTCCTGCGCCAACCCGATGAGGATTCCCTCCACACCACGGATGTAGCACAGCCGATAGGTATTCTCGTAATTGACCACCTCATCAAGCACCGACGCGCCGAGCTTCCTGAGCCGGGCAAGCGTGTCGTCAATGTCCTCAACTGCAAACATGACACGCAGGTAGCCCAGGGAGTTCACCGGGGCTGTGCGGTGATCGGATGCAATCGCGGGAGCGTCGAACCTAGTTAGTTCCAGCCTGCCGTGGCCGTCAGGAGTGCGCATCATGGCAATCTCGACACGCTGGTCGCGCACGCCAGTGACGCGGCCAGCCCACTCGCCTTCGATCGGCATGCGCCCTTCGAGGATCAGGCCGAGCTCAATGAAGAACTCGATGGCGGCATCCAGGTTCGCTACCACGATGCCAACGTTGTCCATGCGCTTGACCGTCATAAAGCCTCCTGATGCTTGCCGCCGGAGATGGACCGCAATCCATGGCGCGGGGGTGTCGGTGCAGCAGCCGCCTGGAACCTATACACGGCCAGAATGTAGAAGCGCGTGCATGTGGTTCCAAGCGCCATCTCGCGCCCGCGTCGGGCGCGGACCAGGAAAGGACGGATGGGGGCGCTGCCACGCCACTCACTTCCGAGACAAGAACCTGACGCTGTCCCCGGTTTTCTTTACCCTGTGCGCGTTCTGTAGCGAGGCTTGCCGTGGATTCCTTCAACCTGATGCGTGCCTTCCGGCGGATTGTCGAACGTGCCAATCTGGCGCGTGCGGCCGAGGACCTTGGCATGTCGGCGGCGGGCTTGAGCAAGCAGCTGCGTGCGCTGGAAGCGCATCTGGGCGTGGTGCTGCTGCAGCGGACCACCCGCCGCATGAGCCTGACCGATACCGGCCAGGCTTATTACCTGGAGTGCTGCCGCCTGCTTGATGAGCTGGATGCACTGGAGCGCGGCATCGCCCAGCAAAGCGGCGAGGTCAGCGGGCGGCTGCGGGTCAATGCACCGTTGTCGTTCGCGTTGAGCACGCTATCGCCACTGCTGCCGCAGTTCCTGGCCGAGCATCCGCAGCTGGCATTGGATCTGGTGATGGAAGACCGGGTGGTGGATGCTGTCGGCGAAGGCTTCGATGTCTCGCTGCGTATACGCGCCGAGTTGCACGACTCCAGCTTGGTCGCACGCCGACTGGCCTCCTTGCAGCAGGTGCTGTGCGCTGCGCCCGCCTATCTTCAACAGCATCCAGCCCCGACCACGGTGGCGCAGCTGGGCGAGCACGCATTGTTGGCCTACAGCCTGTCCGATTCGCCCGGCAGCTGGCCGCTGCACGGCCCCGATGGGCAGGTGACAGTAACCCGGCCGACCCGCGTCAGCGCCAACAACAGCCTGCTGCTGCGCGAGTTGCTGGTGGCCGGCACCGGCATCGGCGCACTGCCCTCCTTCCTGGCCGCGCCCGCCCTCGCCAGCGGCCAGCTGCAGCAGGTGCTGCCGGATCATCACTACCCGCAACGCATCGTCTACGCGGTCTACCCGACCCAACGCCACCTGCAGCCCAAGGTGCGCGCCTTCATCGACTTCCTGCACGACGCCCTGCCCCGCTGCGCCGGCCTGGATTACTGACGCCCAGCGAATACTGAGCTGCCCGGCAGCCGCTGTTTCGCGCTACGGCAGCTACCTAAGCTGCGTTCTCCCGCTGAGCCGGGCCTGATGTCAGTGTGCTGCCCTTACAGGCAACTCGACCGACAGCCGACGCATTGCGCGCGGCGGCCCTGCTGCAAAACGGAGACCCGCGTACGCTACCGCGTGCCTGTTGCGACGCCATCACGTCGCTCCCCCGCACAGAGCTTTCCCCGATGAATATCCGCAACCTCACCACTGCACTCGGCCTGCTGCTGGCCGCCACCGCCCTGCCCTCGGCGGCTCACCCTTCAGCCACAGCCGAGCCACTCCCCTCCGGTCAGCAGGTCGGCGTCAGCCCCTGGGGCCCGAACGACGAGATCGGCCGGCTCAACCTGATTACCGATGCATCACGCGCGGCGATCCTGTCGCGGCTAAGCGGCGGCAAGGTCTACGACCTGGCCACCGATTACTACGTCGGCATGCCGAGCTGGCAGGACGCCGGCGATCCGCATTACCAGTTCTGGATGACCCACACGCCGCAGGGCACGGTGATCGATGACCCTATGGGCGTGGGCGAAGCGATGAACATCACCCGCAGCTACACCGGCACCGCGTTCTTGATGTACAGCCACACCGGCACGCATATCGACGCACTCAACCACTTCGGCATCCACGGCAAGATCTGGAACGGTTTCGAGGCCAGCAAACACCTCGGTGATCGTGGCTGGAAGGTCACCGGCATCGAGAAATTCCCACCGCTGGTTGCCCGCGGCATCCTGATCGACGTCGCCGGCGCCAAGGGCGTGGACATGCTGCCAGACAGCTACCGCGTCACCCGCCAGGACCTGCAGGATGCACTGCGCCGGCAGAAGGTCAGCCTGCAGCAAGGCGATATCGTGCTGATCCGCACCGGACGCATGCAACTGTTCAACCAGCCCAAGGCCTATATGGCCAACCCGCCGGGCATGGGTCTGGATGCCGCACGCTTCCTGGTCGAGGACGGCGGCGCGATGATCGTGGGCGCCGACAACCTCAGCTTCGAGACATTCCCCTCGGAAGTGGCCGACGACTACGTCCCGCTGCACACCTACCTGCTGGCCCAGCAAGGCGCACCGATCATCGAGCTGATCGCGCTGGACGAACTGGCCCGCGACAAGGTCTACGAGTTCGCCTTCATCGGCGGCCCATTGAAGATCCGCGGCGGAGACGCAGCCCCGCTGCGCCCGATAGCGTTGCCAGTCCGATAACGCCCCGCTGCATTTGTAGGAGCGGCGTAAGCCGCGAAGCAAGAACACCACCAGCACAACCAGCTGCCAAACACCCAACACAACAAGCTTCGCGCCTTACACCGCACCCCTACAAATCGACCGACCTGCTGACAACACCCAACCCAAGCGCTAAGTTGCCCTCTGGAAGAGGGGGTTCGCATGGGACGCAGAACAAAACAATCTCCTATCGGCGCATTGGCAACCATGCCGTGGCCAGTAGGCATCCTCGCAGGGATCATCGGCTTCATCCTGGTGCGCTACGGCATCCAGTGGTTCCTGTCCCTTCAAGGCGGCATGCTGGCGCAAGCCTTTGCCCAACAATCCAGTCCTGTTTTCGCGCCGCTGGCATGGATGCTGCTCGTCATCTGCTGGATCGCCGCCCTGGCCTCCTACCTCAATGCACGCAAACGCCGCCGCTTCCTGGACACGCGCACCACGCTCGAAAGCCTTGCGGCCGGCGGCTGGCGCCAGTTCGAACAGCTAGTCGGCGAAGCATTCCGCCGCCAAGGCTACGCGGTGGAAGAAACCGGGCTGGGCGGTCCCGATGGCGGCATCGACCTCATCCTGCACAAGGACGGCCGGCGCACGCTGGTGCAATGCAAACAGTGGAAGCGCCAACAGGTGGGGGTCAGCGTGGTGCGCGAGATGGCAGGGCTTCTTGCCCACCATCAAGCGCAGGCCGTAATGATTGTCTGTATCGGCACGTTCACTCCGGATGCGGAGGCCTTCGCGCACGACAAGCCCATCGAACTGATCGGCGGCGAACAACTACTGGCAATGATCCAGTCGTTGAAGACAGTGGAAGATGCACCCGTGCCAATCAATCAGCGCACGGAACCAACGCTGCAGACATCAGTGCACCCAGCGCCCGATGCCGCGCCATGCCCTCGTTGCGGAGGTGCATTGGTGCAGCGGGTCAATAGAAGCACGGGGCAGCGCTTCCTTGGCTGCAGCAATTTCCCGAAATGCCGGGGCACGGGAGCAGCAGTCACCTGATTCCACCTTGAAGCGCGATTCTCGCTGGTGACGTTGCTTTCAAAGTGGCAGTTCAAATCCGATGGCCATCTACCACTGGCCTGCTCAGATCGAGCTTGAATCGATATCACCGGTAGCTTCGAAGCTTGCGCTCTCCTCATTCCAGAGGAAGTGCACCTCAAGCCCGAGGTAATCGAGATCTATTTGCTGCTGCGCGGAGGGATGTTCCAGGCAGCGCACAAACAGGCTTAGCCAGTGCGCTCCCTCCTTCTGGAAAGAAGCAGTTCTCAAAACGTCATAACGCAGCTCGGAAACGTAGTAATCACCGGTCATTCTTCCCTTATCGGGGAACAGCATGTCGTCCGCCACCTCGTCAACGTAACGCTGGACCAGCTGATGGGCAGTGATATGAATCTCGGCCATCTGAGACTCGGCGGCCTGATGGAACCGCGCGCCAAACTCCGCATCGATATCCGTTGCGAATGGACGCGCCCAGCCGGGCACATCGATTCTTGTCATCAGCAGTTTGGTCATGGGGATGCCGAGCGATCAAGCGAAGGAAAACCAAGTCTTGCATCATACGTCCCACGCCTTCGCCACAAAGGAGGCAGCCGTGTACAGTGACGGGCGTGCCACGGATGCACCATGACATAGGATCTCGACATGAAGTCACTCCTTCCACTTCTGCTGCTGGCGTCAAGCGTATTCGCGAGTGAAGCTGCGTCAGTCGATGGGAACACCAACTGCAGCTGGCCTCTGAACATGCCCTCTGCAAGCCTGCTGCTGGTAGGTGAGGTCCATGGCACCAACGAGGCACCAGCACTGATTGGTGACCTGGCCTGCGCCAGCACAACGTCTGGAAATCCAGTGGCAGTCGCGCTGGAGATTCCAATCGAAGAGCAGACAAGCCTGGACAACTTCCTTGCAAGCAAGGGCTCCGATGCGAACCAGGCGGCACTCCTAGCCAGCCAATTCTGGACACGCCAGCCCCAGGACGGGCGATCCAGCGCGGCCATGTTGAAACTGCTGCATCGTCTACGAACACTTCGTACTGAAGGTGCAGCAATCAGCGTGCTGGCCGTGGACGATGGCATGGCCGGATCAAGGGACGCAGGTATGGCCAGGCGCATCCGCTCAGCACACGGCGGGGGAGTCACGGTGATTGCTCTGCTTGGAAACGTCCATGCCAGCCGTCAAAAAGGTCGAGAGTCAGCACCCGACTATGAGCCGGCCGGATACCTGCTGTCCGACCTGAATCCCCACAGCGTCTATGTGCGCGGGCCTGCCGGCACAGCTTGGGTTTGCGTACCAGAATGTGGTGTCACGCCGATCCAGAACAACCGCTTCGTTGGCGACAACAGGGGCTATCTGCCGGCAGCTGGATCGATACCCGGCTATGACGGCCTCTATGCGCCAACGAGCAGCACGGCGTCACCGCCAGCCGTCGACTGAAGGTCCGGTTTCGACCCATTCACTACGTCAGGCGATGGCCCTGCATGTGGAGTATCGAAACCAAGCTTCAAGCAACCCGACTCTGACCCCAACTTTCCCGCTCTGGCTGCCTGCTGCGCCCGACATAGTGGTGCACTAAACTTCCGCTCCGCGATAGAACTTGGTTGATGATGAAGGGAATGACATTGACGTTGCTCACGCTGATCTGCTGCTCCAGCGTCTGCGCCCAGGAAGCTCCGGCAAGTGCCGCCAGCGAAAGCTATGAAACAAATCTCAGCAGGGTCTATGGCGCCATTCGTACAGCCAAGATGATTGGGGAACTCTGTACGGAGAGGTTTCCAGACCAAGCCAGAGCGAATTCGGACAGCTACGCCGCCTGGCAGCATCGTCACCTCCCTTTCATGGAGGAAATCGAGGCTGCCATGTCATCTTTTGCCTTGAAAAGCGCCGACGGAGATCCGCAGAAACATGCAAGGTTCATCTCTGGAGTGGAAGCGATTTTTTCCCACATGGGCGATGCCATGAGAGCAGAAATGGAAGGTTCGATGCCTGAGGAGATCGCCCGCAGGTGCGAGCTCTATCCGAAGTACCTGGAGCTGGATCGAATGGATCTGGAGAAGCACCACGCAAAGGAGATGATCATTGTTCGCCGCGGCCCTGAAAATTGAGTTGAACCCTCAAGCCAGGCAACAAGCTTCCAACAAAGGCGGGGCATCTTTGTAGAAGCAGATCCATTCGCAGGAACGCATGACAAGATTCTTGCATTGAATCGACTATTTCAAACCGAGTCTGTGCAGATCACTCTGACCGCGACTTCGATGGTCCCACACCATCGCCGACAAGGCGCTTATTCTGCGGGGTGCATCTACCACTCAACCAGCCGCTGCTACAACTAACCATCAACTGCATGCTATCAAGGCGACGCGCGCAGCCATGCCGTTGCTGCCTGAATCACATTCTGATCAGCCGGCACAACGTTCTCGGGCTGTATACCGCGTGGATACTCAACCCCAGATCGATCAGTGAATACCGCGGTCGTCAACGCAAGCACGCCGCCATCAGGAAGATCAAAGCTTCTGTTGGATGTTGAAAGTCCCGCAGTTGGCTCGCCGAAAAAGCTGGTCTCAGGGCGACCACGGAAAGCAACCGCCACCGCTTCCCCGGAACTTGCCGTCCTCGGCCCGACAAGAACAGCAACACGGCTGCGCGACAGTTCCACGCTGCATGCAGCCGAGCGCCTGGATTGCCATGGGGTTACAACCCCATCGCGCTCTTTGACCGCGCCGACGTTGGCGCTGCCCAGAAATGAGTGCAGCCTATTGATCATCGGCCACATATTGCCCCCGGGGTTTGCACGCAGGTCGATGATCCAACCTCTCGATGATGTCGGCGCGAGGCTTACGACCTGTTTGCAAAGCTGGGCAGTGAAAGCCCGGCTCGCGACCAGATCGGTTCCGCTTAGTCCGGGAATGAGCAGGTAGCCGATGTCCTGCATGCTCCTGGCTTCAATCGGCTGCGTTGCAATGGCACTTTCACGGAGCGCCATTGCACGCTTGGGCGCCCGAATGGAACTGTGGCGATCTTCCAATGTGACAAGTACTTTCTGAATTCTGCTGTAAGCCTCTTGTGATGGCAGTGCTTTGCAATCAATCCGGCTCTGACGTCGGCGCCTTCCGAATCAACCCGGCTCTGACTCCTATTTTCTCCAACTTCGGCAAGCTCAGGCGCACATTGATGGTCAGCGCCCGCGATTTTGGGCGCTCGGTCTCGGTGGACGGCACATGGAAGTCAAACAGGACGACCGTGCGCAGTGCCCGGGTCACCCCAAACAGGCGCATTAGGGCCTGCAGTGCCGCTGTCTTGCCGGAAGCATTGGCCCCGACGAATCCGGTCAGGCCCGGGCTCAGATGAATGACCGTCGGAACCGGGGCCATAGCACCGGAATCCGGTAATGGTGACACTTTCGATATGCATTGGCACCGCTCCCTGGTGGCGCATTTATTGTTTATGCGGCCCAGATCTACCGTCGACATTGCAATACATACACCGGCGCTAGCCGATGGTAGCAAATAAATGCGCGCCGCTTCGGCTTGAATGAATTGTTGGGCTTACTAGCCCGGAGGTGTCGATTGAGTGATGTTCAACTGAACCGGGTCAGAGATATAAACGTTTTGGGTGCCGTCCTGCAACTGATGAACATCTCTATACAAATCGCCGATGCGATTATCGTCATCGGTTGCGAATGCCCAAATCTGAATGCTTCCGGCCTTTGACAGATCAAAGCCTAAGTACAGGGGGCCGATAGTGCTTGCTGCAGTACCGCTTGCGTTTGAGTAGAGCTTCGAGCGGGAAACGTATAGATTCGGAGCTCCAACCTCTTGCGCAGCAAGGTAGAGCCTCTTTCCCTCAGGAAGTGGCCTGGACAAAGCGACGACAACCGTCTCACGCACTATCGTGGGGTTCTGCTGATCAAGCGATATGCGAGATTGATCTCCAGGACTGGCAATACTCAGGCGGAGCGGATAAGCGGGGCATTCGTTCTTAGGTGTCCAATCAGATGATCTGGCGATCTGCTGCCACTGGTCACTAGTGCATTGCTCCACAATAGATGAGTCAGAAAATATTGAATCTTTACTCAAAAATTGAGAGACGGCAAAGCCGGCAACAAACCCCGAGAAAATCCACCCCAAGGTCTTTAGTGTGTTGTTGGTTTCGGTCACGAAGATCTTTCCTGTAAGCATAACGCCAGAGCTAAGCCGAACTTCGCAGTGGAGCCAAAGGCATGGCAAGCTTTTCTGCCGTGCCTTTGCTGCAATGAAGCAGTTTCGGCTCTAACGATTTTTTAGACCGTTCATCCGTTGAATTCGCTGACCGGTAGATATGCTTCACCCGTCTGTGATACATGCCGCCGCAAGCGTAAAACCACCTCCGAGAAGGCAATGGACCCGGATAAAAATAGGTACAAGTGCATTGCATCCAGCAATATAAGTTTAGTTTGGCGGCCAGATGCGCCGGAGATCGCGACGCTGGAGTAGCCAGAAATGGAAACCATGATACCCATGGTGTTATCAGCTTTGTCGTCGACCTTGGTGCGCAATGAATCAATGTCAGTAGCTGCCGCTTGGTTTGCGGTGAACTTAAGCTCCACAAGGTAGGTTGTGCCGTCAAGTGTCACTGAGCCGTCTATTTGCCGGCCATTGCTTACATATGGTCGGCGGTTTTGGATGTCAGAGAAGTCCAGGAGATCGTAGAACCAATCTTGAAAATCGTATCCGCCCTTTTGCGTCCCCACAGAGGAATGTAATCCATCCAAGCGTTGCTGCAACTTGTTCTTGTCCGTGAGGCTCCGCTGGATTCGCTGCCGCTCCTCTCGGGCCCTCCCTTTTGCTTCTTCGCGCTCCCGTTCGCTACGAGTCTCTTCGTCCTGCGATCGCAAGTGTGCCTTTAGCTCAGCGACTGCTTTTGTGGCATCTGCAATCTTCTTCGCAGAGTCTTCCCAATCGCGAAGATCGGGAAAGCTTGTTTGCTGGGAGAGATTTCTAGCCATCTGAAAGATCAAAGCCTTTCCACGATCAATTGTTTGAAGCTTCTGAAACGTTCTGTCTAGGAAATCTCGCTTGCTCTCGTCAGCCGACCAAGTAGCTATGTGAACTTCCGCTACGTGGCAGGCACGCAGAAATTTGCGCAATGATTCCTTGCGCCAGAACGACTTGAGCGTGGCCTCATAGGTCAGTTCAACTAGACGAGGTGTGATTTTGGCAGCCATAGATGCTTCAAGAAAGGCGCAACTCCGGAATTAACCTACGCCGCGAAGCGGCGTCGGCTTGAATGAACTGTTAGGCATCGTAACGCGGGTGCCACGCTTAAAGAAAACCTTGAGTGGCGTGCTGCTGCAATGGCTGTAAACAAGGAACTAGCCTTCAGGATAGCCGGCGACGAATGCACCCTTCCACTCGACACAATCCTTGGATGCTTCACCGAATAGCCTGCCAGCGCGATGAATTCAGCCAGCAAGAAGAAATGACCTCCCATTGGGTGCTTAACTACCTAATAGACGGATCCGTAAGTCCGGCTATACGACCTATTCGCAAAGCGCCGGGTGGTGGGCTTTGCCCTTGATACAGCTCGATATTAGGGCAGCTGGATCCGGCTAACAAGCCAGCGCATAACCGGACCCAGCGGAGGGCTTAGTGACCAACGCAAGCTCGCTCCGGTAGAATTTCAGATGTCCGCTTTGGGTCGGAACCAGCCATCCCAAGAAAATAAAATCAGCTCTTCCGCTTAGCCCTAGGATGCGCAGCATCATAAACCTTGGCCAGATGCTGAAAATCCAGGTGCGTATAGATCTGCGTGGTCGCAATATCTGCATGCCCCAGCAGCTCCTGCACACCACGCAGGTCGCCTGAGGACTCCAGAATATGGCTGGCGAAACTGTGCCGCAGCATATGCGGGTGCACGCTTTTGAACAGCCCCTGGCGTTGCGCCAGTTGCTTGATGCGGATCTGCACGGCGCGCTGACTTATCGGGCCGCCGCTGCGGCCCGGGAATACTGATTTCTCGCCGGTGCCGCCGCTTTCCTTGCGCCACTCCTGCAATGCGTTCATTGCATGCGAGCCCACTGGCACGGTGCGTTCGCGGTTGCCTTTGCCGTGCACCAGCACGATGCCGGTGGCGGTATCGAGGTCGCGCCAACGCATGGCGCAGAGTTCGCTGAGGCGCAGGCCTGAAGAATAGAACAGTTCGAGCAGCGCGCGGTCGCGCAGGCCCAACGGTGCATCGGTGGGCAGTTCGACCAGCTGCACGGCTTCGTCGGCGTCCAGCACCTGCGGCAGTTTGCGCGGTGCCTTGGGCGCACGCAGGCCGGCGGCGGGGCTGTTGTCGATGACGTTGTTCTTCAGCAGCCAGGCGTAGAAGCTGCGGCAGGCCGACAGGCGGCGCTGCAGGCTTTTGGCCGACAGGCCGCGGCGGTGCTCACTGGCGACGAACTCGCGCAGCTGGTCGCCTTGCAGGGTTTGCGGGTCGGATACTTCATGCGCTTCGCACCATTGCGTGAGCGCGGCGAGGTCGCGCTGGTAGGCGTCCAGCGTGTGCGCCGACATGCGGCGCTCGACCTGCAGATAGGACAGGAATGCCTGGACGGCGCTCATCGCCGCGTCACTCCACTCAAGCGCTGCGGAAACGCTGCAGGCCCGTCACCAGCGATTCGCCCATCATGCGCAGGAACAGCGTGCCCATGCCGGGATAGAAGCGGTTGGGGTCGTAGCTGCCTACCGCGATCAGGCCGACGCCCGGCAGCGGCAACAGTGCGGTGGACGACACTTCGTTGACCCGCTCGGCGTACAGCACGTCGTTCTTTTCCTGCTGCAGGCGGCCGCAGATGGGCTCGCCGTCCTGCAGGCAGTCGTGGAACGGCGCCAGCCTGGCGTCGTCCTTGGCGATGACCTGCAGCCACGGTGCTTCGGCCAGTTCCGGCACGTCGTCGAAGGAGACGATGCGCACCAGGTCGCCGGCAAAATCTTCTTCCAGCGAGGCGGCCATCGCGCGCAGGGTGTCGGCGGCGCTGGTCTGGCGCATCAGCGCCAGGGTCAGCTGGTGGGTACGCACGGCCAGGCGTTCGTTGATCTGTGCGTTGGCGCCGAGGTCGGCCAAGCGCCGCGACAGCTCGCGGTTCTTGTCGCGCAGCACTTCCAGCTGGTAGCTGGCGAGCGAAGCGGTGGGGCCGTCGTCGCGCGGCACCACCATGGTCAGTGCCAGATCGGGGAACTGCTTGAGGAAGGTCGGATGACGCCGCAGCCAGGCTGCGACTTCATGGGCACCGATTTTCTCGACTGTGTCGTTCATCCCATCCACTCTCCGTCGAATACGAATGCTGCCGGGCCGGACATCACGATCTCGGCATCGTCTGCCGGCCATTGGATACGCAGGTCGCCACCGGGCAAGGAGATCAAGGCGTCACGCTGCAGGCGGCCGCGCTGCATCAGCACTACCGCCGCCGCGCAGGCTCCGCTGCCGCAGGCCAGGGTCTCGCCAACGCCGCGCTCGTAGACGCGCAGGCGGGCGTGGCCGGCATCCATTACCTGGGCGAAGCCGACATTCACCGATTCCGGGAACGAGGGGTTCTGCTGCAGCAAGGGCCCTACCCGCTCGACCGGTGCAGCGTCGACCGAGCCGACTTCCAGCACGGCGTGCGGGTTGCCCATCGACACGGCGCCGAAGCGCACGTTCTCGCCCTGTAGCGAGGTCATGTATTCCTCGCGCGCACGCGGGAAGCCGAGCAGCGGAATCTGCTCAGGCTCGAACTCGGGCTTGCCCATGGCCACGGCGTATTCGCCATTGGCCAGGCGCTGCACGGCGTGGGTGCGGGTGGGGCTGTCGATGATGAAATCGTCGCCCTGCGCCGCGCCGTCGCGTACCAGCCAGGCGGCCACGCAGCGCGCGCCGTTGCCGCATTGCTGCGAGGTGGAGCCATCGGAGTTCCAGATGCGGTAGGACGCTACCGCGCCTTCGCTGCGCGGAGCCTCGATGGTCAGGATCTGGTCGCAGCCCACGCCGCGGTGGCGGTCGGCCAGCAGCGCTGCCTGCGCCGCATCCGGCGGCGCGCTGCCGTCACGCAGGTCCAACACCACGAAATCATTGCCGGCGCCATGCATCTTGCTGAAGCGCATGCGCCCTGTTGCCGACTTACCCATTTACGCCAGCACCACCGGTTCCGTCCTCAACGGCCTCGTCGGCCTTCTTGTCGGCGGCCGGGTCGGTCTTTTCAGTGGCGGGCTGCTCGGCCGGGGTGACTTCCTGTTCCTCGATCGGCACCGGCTTCTGCGGCATCACCAAGGGGCCCTTGTTACCGCAGGCACTGAGGCCCAGCAGCAGCAAGGCCGCCGGGATGAGAATCAGGAAACGGGACGTCTTGTTCATCCCCGGAGTATAGCCACTGGACCATGAAGTCCGAACCGTGGCCGCACCCTGTTCAGCGTTCGCCGGGGGGCAAGGGGCGCAGCCACAGCCACAGGCAGACACAGGCCATGATGCTGATCGAGGTCCATTTCACCCAGGCCAGCGGCACGCACCACAGGGTGATCAGGGCACAGGCCAGCATGGTCAGGCTGGCCATCCACTTGCCCTTGCGGCTGACCGCGCCGTGCGCCTGCCAGTCACGGATGGCCGGGCCGAAGCGCGGGTGGTCCAGCAGCCAGCGGTGCAGCCGCTCGGAGCCATGCGAGGCCGCCCAGGCCGAGATCAGCACGAACACGGTGGTGGGTAGCCCCGGCACGAAGATGCCGACGATGCCCACCCCCAGGCTGACATAGGCCAGCAGCCACCACGCCCAGCGCAGGCGCGGTGGGCGTGGCTCACGAGGATCACGTGGCGGCGGTGTATCAGGCATCGCTACGACCCGGCTGCATCAATCGGCCAGACCCAGCTGCCACAGCACGAAGGCGAAGGACTCGGCCTGTTCCTTGTAACGCTGGAAGCGGCCGGACTTGCCGCCGTGGCCGGCTTCCATGTTGGTGCGGAACACAATGGGCTGGCTGCCGGTGTTGACGTCACGCAGCTTGGCCACCCACTTGGCCGGCTCCCAGTACTGCACCTGCGAATCCCACAGGCCTGTACCGACGAACAGCGACGGATAGGCCTGCGCGGTGACGTTGTCGTACGGAGAGTACTTGAGCATGTAGTCGTAGTACTTTTTCTGCTCCGGGTTGCCCCACTCGTCGTACTCGTTGGTGGTGAGCGGGATGCTGGCATCGAGCATGGTGGTGACCACATCGACGAACGGCACCTGCGCAACCATCACCCGGTAGTCGCCCGGGGCCTGGTTGGCCACCGCGCCCATCAGCAGGCCACCGGCGCTGCCGCCCGAAGCCGCAACGCGGTCCTTGGCGGCATAGCCCTGTGCAACCAGCGCGCGGGTCACGTCGACAAAGTCGTTGAAGGTATTCTGTTTGTGCAGCAGCTTGCCGTTGTCGTACCAGCTGCGGCCCATCTCCTCGCCGCCGCGGATATGCGCGATGGCATAGACCACGCCACGATCAAGCAGGCTGACCACGCTCTGGTTGAAGTTGGGGTCCATCGACATGCCGTAGCTGCCGTAGGCGTACTGGTACAGGGCGGCGGTGCCGTCCTTCTTGAAGCCCTTCTTGTAGACCAGCGATACCGGAATGCGCGCGCCATCGCGGGCGGTCACCCACACACGCTCGGTTTCATACTTGCTCGGGTCATAGCCGATCACCGGCTGCTGCTTGAGCAGGCGGCGCTCGCCGGTCTTGACGTTGAGCTCGTAGGTGGTGGCCGGGGTGGTCAGCGAGGTGTAGGTGTAGCGCAGCCACTCGGTTTCCGGTTCGGCGTTGACCGACAGGCCCATCGAGTAGGCCGGCTCATCGGCCTTGACGAACTCGCTGCGGCCATCGGCGAACAGCAGGCGCACGCGTTCCAGCGCTTCGGCGCGTTCGGCGATGGCGGTATAGCCATCGAACAGCTCGAAGCCTTCGATCAGCACCTGCGGATCGTGCTTGACCCAATCCTTCCACTGCTTGCGGCTGGTGGCACCTTCCGGTGCGGTCACCAGCTTGAAGTTGGTGGCGCCATCGGCATTGGTGCGGATCACCCATTGGCCGTTGTAGTGGTCGGCGTCGTATTCCACATCGCGCTCGCGCTTGGCCAGCACGGTGAATTCGCCCGGGTTGGCCGCCGAGGTGTAACGCAGCTCGGAGGACACGGTGCTGTCCACGCCGATGGTGATGAAGCGGTCGTCGCGGGTGCGGCCGATGCCCATGTAGAAGCTGTCGTCCTTCTCCTCGTAGACCAGCACGTCGTCGCTGACGGGAGTGCCCAGCACATGCTTCTTGACGCGCACGGTGAGCAGGGTTTCCGGGTCGTTCTCGACGTAGAACAGGGTGCGGTTGTCATCGGCCCAGATCACATTGGCCGACACGCCCTCGATCACGTCGTCCAGCATCTTGCCGGTGGCCAGGTCCTTGAAGCGGATGGTGTACTGGCGGCGGCCGACGGCGTCTTCAGCGAAGGCCAGCAACTTGTTGTCACGGCTGATGTCCATGTCGTCGATGCCGAAGTAGCCCTTGCCTTCGGCCAGCACGTTGAGATCCAGCAGCACTTCTTCCGGCGCCTGCATGTCGCCCTTGCGGCGCGCATGGATGGGGTAATCCTTGCCGGTCTCGTAGCGGGTGTAATACCAGTAGCCGCGCTCGCGGTACGGCACGCTGGCGTCGTCCTGCTTGATGCGGCCGACGATCTCGGCGTAGAGCTTGTCCTGCAGAGGCTTGAGCGGCGCCATCAGGGCATCGGTATAGGCGTTCTCGGCGTTGAGGTAGGCCAGCATCGCCGGCTCCTTGCGCTCGTCGTCACGCAGCCAGTAATAGTCGTCCTCGCGCTGTGCACCGAACGGCGCGGTCACCGTATGCGGACGCTTTTCAACATCGGGCGGGGTGGGCTGGGATGCGGCGGCGGTAGTCATCATCAGGCTTGCAACCAACAGGCAAAGAAGGGATTTCATCAGGTTCGCTCCGGAACAACGGTGGTGCATCCAGTGCAGCGAGCCACAGTGTGCCATGCCCGGCGCTTGCCCCGCTGCCATCAACGGCGCCTATCATGCAGCGATGAACACGCCCCACACCCCACACGCCCCATACAGCCGCCGCAGTCAGGAGATCGCGCCCTTCCACGTCATGTCGCTGCTGGCCCGCGCCAACGCGCTGGAGCAACAAGGCCACGACGTGATCCACCTGGAGATCGGCGAGCCCGATTTCACCACCGCCGAGCCCATCGTCCGCGCCGGCCAGGCCGCACTGGCTGCCGGTCACACCCGCTATACCGCAGCGCGCGGCCTGCCCGCCCTGCGCCAGGCCATTTCGGGCTTCTACGGCCAGCGCTACGGGCTGGATATCGACCCGGAGCGGATCCTGGTCACCCCGGGCGGATCGGGCGCACTACTGCTGGCCTCCAGCCTGCTGGTAGACCCGGACAAGCACTGGCTGCTGGCCGACCCCGGCTATCCCTGCAACCGGCATTTCCTGCGCTTGGTTGAAGGTGCGGCACAGCTGGTACCGGTGGGGCCGGAGAGTGGCTATCAGCTGACCCCGGAATCGATTGCGGCCAATTGGAATGCCAGCAGTGTTGGTGCGTTGGTGGCCTCGCCCGCCAATCCGACCGGCACCACCCTGGATGCTGGGCAGTTGGCCGGCTTGTCTGCGGCGCTGAAGGAGCGCGGTGGGCATCTGGTGGTGGATGAGATCTACCACGGGCTGACCTATGGCTTTGATGCGCCCAGCGTGTTGGAAGTGGATGACGAGGCGTTCGTGTTGAACAGCTTCTCCAAATACTTCGGCATGACTGGCTGGCGCCTTGGCTGGCTGGTGGCGCCGCCGCGTGCGGTGCCGGAGCTGGAGAAGCTTGCGCAGAACCTGTACATCAGCGCGCCGTCGATGGCACAGCATGCGGCGCTGGCCTGTTTCGAGCCGGAGACGATTGCGGTTTTCGAGCAGCGTCGTGGGCAGTTCCAACAGCGGCGGGATTATCTATTGCCGGCGTTGCGGGCGCTTGGGTTCCGGATTGATGTGGAGCCGCAGGGTGCGTTCTATCTGTACTGCGATGTGAGCGCGTTTACCGATGACGCGCAGGCGTTCTGTGCGCACTTCCTTGAGACCGAGCATGTGGCGTTTACGCCTGGCCTGGATTTTGGGAACTACCGGGCGAACCAACATGTGCGGATTGCGTATACGCAGGATGTCGGGCGCTTGCAGGAGGCTGTTGAGCGGATTGAACGGGGGTTGCGGAGTTGGTTGGAGGGGAAAGTTGGCTGAGGGCTGAGGGCTAAAAGCTAGAAGCTAGAAGCTAGAAGACTAAAGGCCCCCCTCCCCAACCCTCCCCTTCGCCTGCGGCGAAAGGGAGGGGGTAGAAGCGACAGCTGAAGCAAGAGCACAAGCCGCAAGCACAACTCAGCACGCATGCTTTGCTTGCAACTCCCTCCCTTTCGCCGCAGGCGAAGGGGAGGGTTGGGGAGGGGTGCTTTGGCTTTGGCTTTGGCTTTGGCATCGGCTTGGCTTTGGCTCGGCTTCGGCTATTCCCTTCTCCCGCTTGCGGGGGAAGGTGCCCGGAGGACGGATGGGGGAAGGCTCCAAGCCTTGGAACAACCTTCGGTAATTCACCATCCGGGCTCCGCCGCACCCTCTCCCCAACCCCTCTCCCGCAGGGGAGAGGGGCTCAAGCAAAAAAACAAACGCCACCTTTCGGTGGCGTTTGTTTTGCATCACTTCAAGCCAAGCCTCACTTCTTGCTCAGCTGTTCCCACAGGAAGCTGTACGCCAGTGCTGACATATGCGCGGCCTGCGCATTGTTCGCCGCCCCACCATGACCGCCTTCGATGTTTTCGTAGTAGGTCACGTCCTTGCCTGCGTCGATCATCTTGGCCGCCATCTTGCGGGCGTGGCCCGGGTGGACGCGGTCATCGCGGGTCGAAGTGGTGAACAGCACCGGCGGGTAACTCTTGGCCGGGTCGAACAGGTGGTATGGCGAGAAGGTCTTGATGTAGTCCCAATCCGCCGTGTCCGGGTTGCCGTACTCGGCCATCCACGAGGCACCGGCCAACAGGTGGCTGTAACGCTTCATGTCCAGCAGCGGAACCTGCACCACCACCGCACCAAACAGCTCCGGGTACTGGGTCAGCATGTTGCCGGTCAGCAGACCGCCGTTGCTGCCACCCTGCACGCCCAGGTGCTTGGCCGAGGTGATGTTGCGGGTAACCAGATCCTGCGCCACCGCCGCCATGTCCTCGTAGGCCTTGTGGCGGTTCTGCTTCAGCGCCGCCTGGTGCCAACGCGGACCGTACTCGCCACCGCCACGGATGTTGGCCACGACATACACACCGCCCTTGTCCAACCAGGCGCGGCCCATGCCGCCTGAATAGCTCGGGGTCAGCGAGATCTCGAAACCGCCGTAGCCGTACAGCAGGGTCGGGTTGGAACCGTCCAGCTTCATCGCCTTGTCATGCACCACGAAGTACGGCACGCGGGTGCCGTCCTTGCTGGTGGCGAAGTGCTGCTCGATCACCTTGTCGCTGGCGTCGAAGAACGCCGGCATGGTCTTGAGCACTTCCGGCTGCTTGCCGATCTCAGCCAGGGCCAGGGTGGTCGGGGTCAGGTAATCGGTGACGGTCATCCACACCGCATCGCTTTCGTCCGCATCCACCGCGCCAACACCGATGGTGCCGAACGCCGGTGCGCCGGTGAAATCGCTGCTCACCCAGCCATCCTTGCCGTGGGTAAGCACCTTCAGGCGGTTCTTGACGTCGTCCAGTACGTTCAACACCACGTGCGACTTGGTCCAGCTGACACTGGCCAGCGAGGTGGTATCGGTCGGCGCGAACAGCACGTCGAACTCGCGCTTGCCGGCCATGAAGTCATCAAACTTCGTCGCCAGCAGCGAACCGGCGGTGTAGGTCTTGCCACCCACGGTCCACGGCTCGCGCAGTTCCAGGGTCAGCCATTCGCGGCGGACGCCCTTTTCGGCCGAGTTCGGCGCATCTACCTTGGTCAACTTGCCGTCTGCACCGATCAGGAACAGTTCGTTGTTGTAGAAGGCAATGGTGCGGCTGACGAAGTTACGCTCGAAGCCGGGCGTATCGTCGTGCATCGCCGAGATGTACATGTCTTCCGGCTTGCCCTCGTACACCGTGGTTGCCGCGGTGATCGGGGTGCCTCGCTGCCAGCGCTTGACCACACGCGGGTAACCGGAGGTGGTCATCGAGCCCGGGCCGAAATCGGTGTAGACAAAGACGTTGTCCTGGTCGATCCAGCCCAGGCCGCCCTTGGCTTCGGCACGGAAGAAGCCGTCCTTGATCCAATCCTTCCTGGAGATGTCGAACTCGCGGGTGACATCGGCGTCGGCACCACCGCGCGACAGCGCGATCAGGCAACGGGTGTACTCCGGGCGCAGGCAGTTGGCACCGTGCCATACCCAGTTCTCACCCTCGGCCTTGTTCAGCGCGTCCAGGTCGAGCACGGTTTCCCACAGCGGCTCGGCCTTGCGGTATTCAACCAGCGTGGTACGGCGCCATACGCCGCGCTCGTGCTGCTTGTCCTTCCAGAAGTTGTAATAGTAATCACCGATTTTCTGGACACCCGGAATCTTGGCATCCGAATCCAGCACTTCGCGGATGCCTGCTTCCATCGCCTTGAACTGCGGGGTCACGGCCAGGCGGCCTTCGGACTTGGCGTTCTGCTCCTTCACCCAGCCCAGCTGTTTGTCGCCGGTGACGTCTTCCAACCAGGCGTACTTGTCCTGGGAGTCGTCAGCGGCCATGGCGGCCCCGGCCAAGCCGGAAGAAAGCAGACCCGCTACAAGGCAGGCAGAGGTGAGTCGAGACATGTTGGCTCCATGCGGTCATAAGCCGCGAACGCTACCACAGCCCCCTGCCCACCCCAACGTGTCGAAGGTCAGGCCGTCTGTGGCAGGCGGCGCCGGGCCGGACGGCGGCCACGGGTGGCCTGCGGGCCGCGCTTACGTGGCTTGGCATGGCGATTACGCCAGGCTGCGGGTAGGCGAAAGCGGTACAAGGCCCACCAGGCGCTCAGCGGCATACCTACCAACCACAGCGGCAGCCAGCCGATCCAGTCGCTGTGGCCGCGCACCGCCGGCCATACCAGCACCAGCGCCAAGCCAGCCAGGGCAACCTGTCTGACGCAGCGCAACACCTGCGGGTCGGGCGCGTCCTGCGCGTTACGACGGGATGACGATGCGAGCGGCTTGGTCATGACGTTCTCCGGCAACATGGCTGTGTTGGAGTGCATCCTCGGTGGCCGCCATCTCACAGACTGCGACCTGCCATTGACGGGCGCATCACTGCCCGTCGAACATGCAGCCCTGACCTTCATAGGTGCCCAAACCGTAATGCGACCGATTCCCGTCTTTGTGTCCGCCATGTTGCTGAGTCTTGCCCTGCCGCTGAGCCCGGCTTTTGCACAGGAGGCTGCGCCGGCGACGACGACGGTTGAGGGAATCGCCGAGGGTCCGATTGACCTGCAGCGCTTCATGGGCCGCTGGTATGTGATCGGGCGGGTGCCCAATTTCATCGAGCGCGGTCATGTGGCCAGCGTCAACACCTACACCTTGCGCGACGACGACAAGGTCTCGATCAAGTATCAGTTCCGCGACGGTTTCGCCGAACCGGAAGATGAAATCGATATCCGCGCCAAGGTCGACGAAGACAGCGGCAACCGTCGCTGGCGCACCTGGTTCTACCGGATCGTGCCCACCCACACCCGCATCCTGGAAGTGGCGCCGGATTATTCCTGGGCACTGATTGGCTACCCGGGCCGCGAGATGGCATGGATCTTCGCCCGCGAACCGGACATGGACAACGCCACCTATCGCCAGCTGGCCACGCGCCTGCGTGACAAGTACGACGTCAACACCGACAAGCTCAAGCGCGTGCCGCAACACCCGCAGCAGGTGGACAAGCTGGGCTTTGAAGTGCCGAACAAGAAGTAACGGAGTCGGCCTGATTCTGCTGTTGTAGGAGCGGCGTAAGCCGCGAAGCTGATATCGCTGCAACCTGCGAGGAGCGGTAAACCCCCCCACCCAACCCCCCCCCCACGCCCGGGCTCTGGGGCTTTACATTCGGTCCGGGCCCACCCCTGGTGTTGTTTTTTTTTGCCTAAAACCCCCCCCCCCCGCGGGGCCCCCCACTACAGCGGCTACTCAGCCGCCGGGTTTGGCGGTCTCTATGACTACGCCCATCTGCTTGCCGGCTTCGGCCAGTTTGACCTGCTTGCCGTCGCTGCGGGCGATCAGGTAATCCGCCGCTACCCAGCCGCTCTTGCCGTCCGCACGCACATTGCACCATTGCAGGTCGGCCAGGCAGCGCTGTACTTCCACTGTCGTGCCCACCGGCAATACCGCCAGACGTTCGGCACGCTGATCCGGCGCGCTGCGCAGATTGAGCCCGTTGCTGACCTGGGCAGCAGGTTCGTTGATGCGCGGTTGGAACCACAGCACCGCAGCAATGATGGCTGCGCAGGCTGCGATGCGGGTGATTAGCCGGGGCATGTCGTCAGGCTTGGGGAAGGCGTATCCCCAAGCTTGATCCTCATCGCCGCGACTGACCAGCCCCGGCTGTGGACACTGTTCAGGCAGTCATGCCGCTATGCCGCAGCAAGGCGTCAATCTGCGGTTCACGGCCACGGAAGGCACGGAAATTCTCCGCAGCACTGCGGCTGCCGCCGCGCGACAGCACTTCATCGCGGAAACGCTTGCCGGTTTCAGCCAATGCCCCCGGTGCTTCCTCGAACGCGGCATAGGCATCGGCGCTGAGCACTTCGGCCCACTTGTAGCTGTAATAACCGGCCGCATAGCCACCAGCAAAGATATGGCTGAACTGGTTGGCGAAACGGTTCCAGGCCGGCGGGATGTTCACCGCCACTTCGCCACGCACGCGCTCCAGCAGCTGCAGCACGCTTTCCTGTTCAGGCTGGTACTGGCTGTGCAGCAGCATGTCGAACAGACCGAACTCCAGCTGGCGCACGGTGAACATGCCGCTCTGGAAGTTCTTTGCCGCCAGCATCTTGTCGAACAGTTCACGCGGCAACGGCGCACCGGTATCGACGTGCGCGGTCATCGCTTCCACCTGCTCCCACTCCCAGCAGAAGTTCTCCATGAACTGGCTGGGCAGCTCCACTGCATCCCACTCCACGCCATTGATACCGGCCACCGCCAGCTCACCGATGCGGGTCAGCAACTGATGCAGGCCGTGGCCCATTTCATGGAAGACGGTGGTGACTTCGTCGTGGCTGAAGGTCGCTGGCTTGCCATCATTGCCGCGCCCGAAATTGCAGACCAGATAGACCAGCGGCGTCTGCACGCCAGCGGCAGTAACGCGACGGTTGCGGCAATCGTCCATCCACGCGCCACCGCGCTTGCCTTCGCGCGCGTACAGGTCCATGTAGAACTGGCCGACCAGCGCGCCGTCGGCGTCCACCAGGCGATAGAAACGCACATCCTCGTGCCAGACCGGAGCGCTGTCCTGTTCCACCTTGAGGCTGTACAGACGCTCGATCACGCCGAACAGGCCGGCCAACACCTTGGGCTCGGTGAAGTACTGCTTCACTTCCTGCTCGGAGTAGCTGTAACGCGCCTGCTTGAGCTTCTCGGCCACATAGGCCAGGTCCCAGGCCTGCAGTTCATCCATGCCCAACTGCTCGCGGGCAAAAGCCTCCAGTTCGGCGCGGTCGCGCTGCGCATAGGGCTTGGCGCGTGCGGCCAGGTCACGCAGGAAGCCCAGCACCTGCGGTGCGTCGCTGGCCATCTTGGTGGCAATCGAATATTCGGCGTAGTTGTCGAAACCCAGCAATGCGGCCAGTTCGTTGCGCACGGCGAGAATGCGATCGATATTGCCGGTGTTGTCCAGCGCCGCATCGCCGAACTCCGATGCACGTATCGCATGCGCGCGATACAGCTGCTCGCGCAGCGCGCGGTTGTCGGCGTAGGTCTGCACCGGCAGATAGCACGGCATCTGCAGGGTCAGCTTGTACCCTTCGCGACCATCCTTCTGCGCGGCGGCGCGGGCGCTGGCAACCACGTCATCGGGCAGGCCCAGCAGGTCGTCGGCTACATCCACGTAGAGCGCGAACGCATCGCCGGCATCGAGTACGTTCTGCGAGAACCTGGCCTGCAGGCCGGACAGTTCTTCCTGCAACTCGGCGAAACGTGCCTTGCCGGCGTCGTCCAGCTCGGCGCCGCCGAGGCGGAAATCACGCAGTGCATTTTCCAGCGCCTTGCGCTGTGCTTCGTCGTAACTGGCCGCTGCTGGCGCGGCGGCCAGCAGTTTGTACTGCGCGTACAGCGCCGGGTTCTGCGCGACCGAACTGCCGAAGCGGCTGATCTTCGGCAGGTTGGCGTTGTAGACCTCGCGCAGCTCCGGCGTGTTGACCACCGCCTGCAGGTGCGAGACCTGGCCCCAGGCGCGATACAGCCGCTCGGTAGCATCGTCCAGCGGCACCACGAAGTTCTCCCAGCTCACCGGCGCCACGGTTTCTGCAGCTTTCACCGCGGCTTCGGCCTCGGCCAGCAGCGCATCGACGGCCGGGGTGACGTGTTCAGCGCGGATCGCGTCGAAACGCGGCAGGCCGGAGAAATCGAGCAGGGGATTGGTGGTGTTCACAACGTTCCTTCAAACAGTTCCGGCTGCGCCGGCATCAAACCTGATATGGCGACGCTTCCAGCCAGGCACAAGGCAGGACCGGCATGCCCTGCCCGGCCACGGCCGTGGCCACCACCGCATCGGCACCGGCCACGTCGATGCCCTGCTGGCTGTACCAGTCCGGGTTGTAATAGCTGTGCGCGTAACGCTCGCCGGCATCGCAAAGGATGCTGACGATGGAGCCATCACGGCCGGCAGCGCGCATCAGCTGGGCGGCGTACAACACACCGATGAAGTTGGTGCCGGTGGAGCCGCCAACGCGGCGTCCCAGGGTGGCGCTGACATGGCGCATCGCAGCCAGGCTCAGCGCGTCGGTGACCTTCACCATCGCGTCAACGCAGGTCGGGATGAAGCTGCGCTCCACGCGCGGACGGCCAATGCCTTCCACGCGCGAGCCGCCTTCGCAGGTCATGTTCCGCCAGTCGCGGCCCTCCAGCGCGGCGCAGTAGCCGTCGTAGAAGATTGAGACTTCCGGGTCGGCACAGAGAATGCGGGTGTCATGGCGGCGGTAGCTGACGTAGCGGCCGAGGGTAGCGGCGGTGCCACCGGTGCCGGGGCTGCAGACGATCCATTCCGGCACCGGATGCGGCTCTTCAGCCATCTGCTTGAAGATGGACTCGGCGATATTGTTGTTGGCGCGCCAGTCGGTGGCGCGCTCGGCGTAGGTGAACTGGTCCATGAAGTGGCCGCCGGTCTCGCGCGCCAATCGTTCGGATTCGCAGTTCAGGTCGCAGGCGCGCTGCACCAGATGGCAGCGACCGCCGTGGAACTCGATGGCGGCGATCTTCTCCGGCGAGGTGCTGGCCGGAATCACCGCAATGAATGGCAGGCCCAGCAGGCGTGCGAAGTAGGCTTCGGACACTGCGGTGGAACCGCTGGATGCCTCGATCACCGGGCAACCCTCGCGCAGCCAACCATTGGCCAGCGCGTACAGGAACAGCGAGCGCGCCAGGCGGTGCTTGAGGCTGCCGGTCGGATGGCTGGATTCATCCTTCAGATAGACATCGATACCGGGGAAGCCCGGCAGATCGATGGGAATCAGATGGGTATCAGCCGAACGGTTGTAGTCGGCTTCAATCTTGTGGATGGCCGCCGCCACCCAATCACGCTGGGACATGGATCGCCACTTCTTGGTGAATGCTGGGTGGATTCTACTTGGTTGGGTTGCGGGAGATTGGCAACAACTGCAGGAGCGCTACCCCTCCCCAACCCTCCCCTGCGCCTGCGGCGCAAGGGAGGGGGTGATTGCACCCGCCGGTGAGTTGGCCGATGCACGCTTCTACCTCCTCCCTTGCGCCGCAGGCGCAGTGGAGGATTGAGGAGGGGTGCTTTGGCTTTGTGAGCAGGAACAGAACCGGCCCCCCCCCTACCCACCTGCGTACCCGCTCTCCCCAACCATTCAGCCCAGCCCCTACTCAGGAATGTTATGGTTCAGCCTCGCTTCCAACCGCAAAGCCCGTGCCGCGCATCCTGCTGCCCCTGCTGCTGTGCCTGACCCTGATCGCTGGTGCGGTCGGTTCGGTGTGGTCTGCAACGGCGATGGCCATGCCGATGCAGGCAATGACAATGGCAATGGAAGCCGGTGACAGCACCCACGACTGCTGCCACGAGCAGGAAGCCAATCTGCAGTGCGAAACAGGCGACGCCGACAAGGCGCCCTCGTCCTGTGCCAGCGGTGACAACTGTGACTGCAAGCAGCATTGCAACATGCTGCCCAGCGCCGCGATGGTGCGGCTTGCACCGATGCGCCATGCCCTGGCGCCAATGTCAGCACTCCCCTCTCGCGACGACGTGGCCCCGGGCCAGCTCAACCGCCCTCCCATCGCCTGATTCCCGCGCCTTCTGGCGTCCGCAGATATCTGTGCCAAGGCCATCGCCCTGGTGCACCCTTGATCTGTTCAGGACATGCAGCAACGCATCGTGATGCGGCTGTGTGACCGGGAGTTCCACATGTCTTCTGATTTCCTTTCCGATTCGCGCTCGGTACTGTCGCGACGTCGCTTCGTGCAGGGTCTGGCCATTGGCGGCGTGGTCGCCGGTGCCGGTCTGGCGCGCATTCCTCAGGCCTTCGCCGCCGGCAGCGCCATGGCGGTGCCGCCGGTTGAGCTGCGAGGTACCGAGCTGAGCCTTGCGATTGGTCGCTCGGCGGTGAATTTCACCGGCCGCACCCGCCCCGCCATCACCGTCAATGGCTCCTTGCCTGCACCGATCCTGCGCCTGCGTGAGGGCGATACGGTCAACCTGCGCGTGGCCAATACGCTCACCGATGAAATGACCTCCATCCACTGGCACGGCATCCTGCTGCCGGCCAACATGGACGGTGTGCCGGGCCTGAGCTTCAACGGCATCGCGCCGGGTGAGGCCTACCAGTACCGCTTCCAGCTCAAACAGTCCGGCACCTACTGGTATCACAGCCATTCGCTGTTCCAGGAACAGGCCGGCCTGTATGGCGCACTGATCGTCGATCCGCTGGCACCGCCGCCGTATCACTTCGACCGCGAACACGTGGTCATGCTCTCGGACTGGACCGACATCGATCCGGATGCGCTGTTCCGGCGCATGAAGAAGATGCCGATGCACGACAACACCTACCAGCGCACGGTCGGTGATTTCATGCGCGACGCGCGCAAGGACGGCCTGCGCGAGACCCTGGCCGACCGTGGCATGTGGGGCCGGATGCGGATGACGCCTTCCGATCTGTCCGACATCAATGCCCACACCTACACCTACCTGATGAACGGCACCGCGCCAGCCGGCAACTGGACCGGCCTGTTCCGCAGTGGTGAAAAGGTGTTGCTGCGCTTCATCAACGGCGCCTCGATGACCTACTTCGATGTGCGCATTCCCGGCCTGAAGATGACCGTGGTCGCCGCCGATGGCCAGTACATCCACCCGGTCAGCATCGACGAGTTCCGTATCGCCCCGGCCGAGACCTTCGACGTGATCGTCGAACCGACCGGCCAGGATGCCTTCACCGTGTTCGCACAGGACATGGGCCGCACCGGCTACGCCTGCGGCACGCTGGCAACGAGGCAGGGTCTGCAGGCGCCGATTCCGCAGATCGATCCGCGTCCATTGCTGACCATGAGCGACATGGGTCACGACATGGGCAGCCATGGCGACCACGGTGCCGGCATGGAAGGTGGTTGCGGCGCCAACATGGGTGCCAAGGGCATGGAAGGCGGTTGCGGCGCGGCGATGGGCCACGGTGCCCATGGCGGCGGCGACAAGTCACCCAAGCACAAGCCCAGTGAAGCCGGCAATCCGCTGATCGACATGCAGACTGCGGCCACCGAGCCCAAGCTCGACGACCCCGGCATCGGCCTGCGTGACAACGGCCGCAAGGTGCTGACCTATGGCGCGATGCGTTCCTTGTTCGAGGACCCGGATGGACGCGAGCCCGGCCGCGAGATCGAGCTGCATCTCACCGGTCATATGGAGAAGTTCGCCTGGAACTTCGACGGGATTCCGTTTGCCGGTGCCGAGCCCATCAAGTTGAACTACGGCGAGCGCATGCGCATCGTGCTGGTCAACGACACGATGATGCAGCACCCCATCCATCTGCACGGCGTGTGGAGTGACCTGGAGAACGCCGACGGCGAGTTCCAGCTGCGCAAGCACACCATCGACATGCCGCCGGGCACACGCCGCAGCTACCGCGTTCGCGCGGATGCGCTGGGCCGTTGGGCCTTCCACTGCCATCTGCTCTACCACATGGAAGCGGGCATGATGCGCGAAGTGAGGATCGACGCATGAAGACCCTTTCTCGCTCATTGATGTTCATCGCCCTGGCCGCCAGTGGCAGCGCTTTCGCGCAGGACCCGCATGCGGGCCACGCCGGGCATGACGCTGAAGCAAAACCGGCAGTTGATCCGCATGCCGGGCACAACATGCCCAAGGCCAAGCCGGCCGATCCGCATGCTGCGCACGGCGGTCATGGCAGCAAGGCCAAGGCTGCTGACCCACATGCAGGCCATGCCATGCCCAAGGCGGAGGATCACTCCAGCCACGACACGACGGCTGACCCGCACGCGGGACATGCCATGCCCTCCGATCCGCATGCTGGTCACAACATGCCCAAGGCGGAAGATCATTCCAGCCACGGCGCAGCAGCTGACCCGCACGCAGGGCATGCAATGCCCGCCGATCCGCATGCCGGCCACAACATGCAGGGTGGCAGTGCCAGCGACACGCCGCGCGAACCGATCCCGACGCCGACCAAGCAGGACTTCGACGATGCCTTCCCGGTACTGAAGCCGCATGCGATGGAACACGCACCGTCGTTCAACAGCCTGGTGGTATTCGATCACCTGGAAGCCTGGGACAACGCCCACGGCAGCGGCCAGGCCTGGGGCATCGACTCGTGGTTCGGCAATGACATCAACCGCCTGTGGATCCGCAGCGAAGGCGAGCGCAGCGAGAACGCACTCGGCGACTGGTCGGTGGATGCGCTGTACGGGCACTCGATCTCGCCATGGTGGGACGTGGTAGCCGGTGCGCGGCATGACAACAGCCGCGAATCGCCGGATCTGACCCGCGCGGCCTTCGGTCTGCAGGGCATGTCGCCGTACAAGTTCGAAGTCTCGGCGATGGCTTACATCGGTGGACCGCGCAAGGCCGAGCTGGCCTTCGAGGTCGAGTACGACGTGCTGCTGACCAATCGGCTGATTCTGCAGCCGGTGGTGGAAGCCAGCATCGTTGCCGATGACGATCCGCGCCGCGGTGTCGGCAAGGGCTTGAGCAGCGTGGAAGCAGGCCTGCGCCTGCGCTACGAGTTCACCCGCAAGTTTGCACCGTATGTGGGCTTCGTGCACGAACGCGCGTTCGGCGATACCGCTGATATGCACCGTGATGCCGGCGAAGGCGTGAGCGAATCGCGCTGGGTTGCCGGCGTGCGCTTCTGGTTCTGATTCGTAGTGATGGCGTCGCCTGCCGGCGCCATCCCCACTCTCCCTACAAGGAATACATTCGATGAAGTTCTTTATCCAGGCCGCACTGGTCGGCGCGATCTCCCTTGCCTCCGTTTCCATCGCGCAGGCCCAGCATGCCGGCCATGAGCACCATGCACCGGCGGCCAAGCCTGCTGCGAAAGCGCCGCAAGCTGATGCAGCGGCGACGTTCAAACGCTTTGATGCCAACAAGGACGGCTTCATCAGCCGCGAGGAGCTGCCCAGCGGTCACCCGCTGCTGCCG
The DNA here is from genome assembly GCF_056760175.1 of Stenotrophomonas sp. STEN021. Classification (NCBI taxonomy): domain Bacteria; kingdom Pseudomonadati; phylum Pseudomonadota; class Gammaproteobacteria; order Lysobacterales; family Lysobacteraceae; genus Stenotrophomonas; species Stenotrophomonas sp. STEN021. The sequence goes on from NZ_JBRREH010000008.1 coordinate 28,443, forward strand.
CACTTCGGCATGAGCGACGGCAACCGCGATGGCAAGCTCGACGCCAAGGAATTCGAGCGCGGCCTGTCGATGCTGTGACGCCCTGCTGCCGCACTCGCCTCCGGCCGGTGCGGCAAACTGTCCAAGGAATCTAGATCATGAAAATGCGTTCAAAGCCGATGTTCTCGCTGCTGGTGCTGGCTGCCGGTACCTTGTTGATCAGCGCCTGCAATGCCAGTCCGTCGACTGCTACTGTGTCAGCCGCAACGGCTGCTGCGACACCTGCGAAAGCTGTTGAAGCTGCGCCGGCTACCAAGGCATTGCCGTTGGTGGTTGTGCACAAGGATCCGAACTGCGGCTGCTGTGGCGGCTGGGCCGAGCATATGCAGGCGGCGGGTTTCCCGGTACAGCTCAATGACACCAGCGACATGATGGCGGTCAAGCAGCGGCTCGGAATCGGTGACGGCATGATGTCCTGCCACACCTCCGAGATCGACGGCTATGTGGTGGAAGGCCATGTGCCGGTGGAAGACATCAAGAAGTTGCTGGCCGAGCGCCCGCAGGCACGCGGGCTGGTGCTGCCGGGTATGCCGGTAGGTACACCGGGCATGGAATCGCCGGATGGCTACCGCCAGGCGTTCACGGTTGCACTGCTGGGCAATGATGGTTCGTTGAGCGAGTTCTCAAGGCACGAGTAATTTGCGCTAAAAGCTCCTCTCCCGCTTGCGGGCGGGAGAGACGCAATAGACGAACTATTGATTCGTAGCCCCCTTGCCTCAGCGCAAGGGACGGGACCAAAGCCGCGCGCGGTTGTAGTGCCGAGCCATGCTCGGCAGGGGCTTTACCGCAAGGTGCAAAAGCGCCCCTCACCCGCCCTCCGGGCCCCTTCTCCCGCAAGCGGGAGAAGGGAATGTCCAGAGCCGAAGCCAAAGCCAGAGCCAAGGCCAGGGCCGAAGCCGGAGCAATAGCAACGGAAACAGCAACTACAACAGCTGCAGACCTCCTACATCTGCAGCCGCAACAGCCAAGCTCAAGTTCACTCAGATCTTGAAGTCATCAAACGCAACCCGCTCATCCGCAACACCCAGCTTGCGCAGCAGCTGCCTGGTCGCCGCCAACATCGCCGGTGGCCCACACAGATAGAACTCGCAACCCGCCAGATCCGGATGCTGCTTCAATAGATCTTCATGGATCGCTTCATGCACACGACGTGCATCGGCTCCCTGCCCCGACCACACCGGATGCCAACTGAAGTTGGCATGCTCGTGCGCCAGCTCCTGCATCTGTTCGACATACGGGCAATCTCGCTCGCCACGGGCGCCGTACCAGTAATGCATACGTTCGCCACCACCCTCATCAAGCCGCTGCTGGACCAACGCACGTAGCGGTGCCATACCCGCACCAGCGCCAATGAATATCTTCTCGCGCTCGCTGCCGCTGAGTGCGAAATCGCCAAACGGGCCGCTGTAGCGAACACGGTCACCCTCGCGCAGCGTATAGGCGAAGGTCGAGCCCTTGCCCGGCGGATGCTTGCGGTTCTCCTGCCAGCCGGGACTGAAACGCACCAGCAGCACCAGGCCGCCGTCCGCATTGGAAACCGGTGTTGCCAACGAATACGAGCGCCGAACCGTCGCCTTGTTCTGTAGGGACGCAGGTAGGGACAGCGCCTTCCAATCCTCTTCATGCTCACCCGGATACCACACCGCGCTGCGCGGCAGCTCGTACTCGGGCACGTGCAGCTGCAGATAGCAGCCGGGCTGGAACTGCGCGTCTGCAGCCTGTTCTGGGCGCAGATGGATCTCACGCAGGAACGGCGTCACCGCCACGACCTTCTCGACACTGGCCCAGTGCTCGGTCCACAGGCTGGCGCCGCCGGCCACTTCGATCTCGACGTCCTCGTCCACCTGCAGATTGCAGGCCAACCTGCAGCCGACCTTGCGCTTGGCATCAGACACGTGTGCGCGATCTGCCGCCGTTGCCTTGCCAGCACCGGAACGCACCCGCACTTCACATAGACCGCAGCTCTGGCCGCCACCGCAGTTGGAGGGAAGATTGATGCCTTCGCGCGCCAGTGCCACGTAAACGCTGTCGCCACTGGCTACTTCGACCGTGCGCAGATGCGCGCCGCCCGGTGCATAGACCATCAGCTGCCGCCGCGAACGCCAGCGACGCGGGATGAACTCCTGCAGGTGGAAACTGGCGATCAGCAACCACACGCCGGTCAGCGCCAACCACAGACCACCGATGCCCATGCCAACCACCAGCGGATTGTTGAAGTTGACCCGGCTGCTGTAGTCCATGATGTGCAGCATCCAGAAGATGTCGAACAGCCGCCATGTCGCGTTGCGATGTTCCATCACCTGGCCGCTGTGCGCGGACACATAGATGCTGGTGTCCTGCGCATCACTGAAGTCGACGCGCCACACCGGGTCCGGGTTGGCCCGGGTTTCCAGCGTCTTTTCCAAGTACTGCGGCGCGGCGGCGACACCATCACCGGCATATGCAGCCTGTGCAACTTTCGCGGCGATCGCCGCATCGATACTGATGCGCTTGCCGTCGCGGGCATCGATCACCTCGGTGCCTTCCGGTGATTGCAGACGATATACGGGCTGCTGCAGCAACCAGCCACTGTCCAGTGTTGCCGCCTCGCCCTTGGCTGCAGCCAGCGCCACGCTCGGCGACACTGCCGTGGCCGGCCATGCAGGATTGGCGACAGCTGCGGCTTGCTGGGCACTGCCTTCGATCTTGTCAGGGTCGAGCAGGCTCATCATCAGGCCGCTGCCCAACCACACCACGAACTGCAGGCCGACGATCAGGCCCACCCACTTGTGCAGGGTCCGCATCCGGGGCGTCATGCGTTCCTCCGCTTACCGAAGCTGTAGAACAGCAGCCAGATGCCGCTGAGGGCAAAACCCAGGCCAATGATCGAGGCCACGCGCAACAAGGTGTTGTTGACGTCGGTGCGGTTCTCGTAATCCATGATGTGCAACATCCACACGAAGTCGAATACACGCCACAGGTCATGCCGGCGCGCCAACAGCTCACCACTGTCCGGTGACAGGTACAGCGTGCTGTCACCGCGGCCGCTGAAATGCACGGCCCACATCGGTACCGGGCGGGTCTTCACTTCCGACGGGGCGCGGGTGATCCACTCCACCCGCTCCACTTCGCCCTTGCCCTGATACAGCGACTGCGCCAGCGCTATTGCCTGCTCACGGTCCATCGGTGCCAGGCGTTCGCCGCTGGCGGCATCCACCAGGTACTTCTGTTTGCCCTGGCGGATCTCATAGACCTCGCGTTCCAGCACATGCTTGAGCCGGAACGACTCCATCTGTGGATAGCGCGCAGCCAGCACATCGGCGCCGACGCGCGCAGTCTGCGCCGGCAGCGGTGTGCCGTGCACATGTGCAAGGTGGTCGCCATGGATCACGTCCAGCGGCACCACGGTCATGTAGACGCCGCTGAGCATCCACAGCAGCGCCTGCACGCCGATCACCAGACCGATCCATTTGTGGGCACGGCGTGCCCAGAATGCGGGTTTCATCAACATCGTCCTCGTTCAATGACGCGCCCCGCCGCTGCTGCGACGGGGCGCATCCAATCACCAGCGGTAGCCGATGCGTGCGTACCAGCGGCGACCCAGCAGGTCGTAGGTCATCGTATCGGTGTTGGCATCGGTATAGCTCTGGATGAACGGCGGCTTCTTGTCGAAGACGTTGTCCAGCCCCAGCGATACATCCAGCGCCTTGCTCACCGCGTACTTGAGCTGCAGGTTGTGGTAGAACACCGACGGCGCGTGGTCACCGATATCACCGCGCGCCGCATTGATGTCATCGGCACGGCCGATGTACTGCGTGCTCCAGGTACCTGACCACTGATCACGCGAGGCATTGACCGAGACCAGGCCACGCCACTTGGCATAGCTGCCGCGGCCGCCGGTGATCTTGCCGGCGTACTCGATCAGGTCAGCACCGTCGTACGGCCGCACGTCATAACGCTGCAGATACGACACATCGGCGCTGACGCTGGCATCGAAGCCTGCTGCCTTGAACTCATACAGCGCGCCGAAGTCGTAGCCGGTGACATGCTCGTTGGCGGCATTGACCGGCTGCGAGGACAGGAAGTCCACTTCGCCGGTACGCGGGTTGCGGGTGAAGTTGCTGGCATCACAGAACGGATGCGCCAGTCCCGGCGTGTTGTAGCAGATGGCCAGCTTGGTGGAGCCGTCGATACGCTGGATCGCGTGCTTGATGCGGATGTTGTAGTAGTCCAGCGTCAAGGTCAGCCCGGACAGGAACTCCGGTGTCCACACCACACCTGCCGTGAACGAAGTGGCGTCTTCCGGCTCCAATGCCGAATTGCCACCGGAGGTGGTGAGGATGGTATTGCCCGGCTGCACATAGCCGGCCGGCACGCCGTAGGCCTGGCAGTTGGCACGCACCGTTGAGCCAGCCGGCAAGGCCGACCAGTTGCTGCATGGGTCGGTGGTGGTCAGGTTGCCTTCGGCCACGCCGCCAAACAGTTCGGGGATGTTCGGGATGCGGAACGCAGTGGCATAGGTGCTGCGCACTTTCAGCGAGGAGTTGACCTGCCAGTCCAGGCCAGCCTTGTAGTTGTAGTCGCGACCGAACAGATCGTAGTCCGAGGCACGCCCGGCCAGATTCAAATACAGCGAATCGGCGATGACGTTGTCCTGCAGCAGCGGGATGGCCAGCTCGGCGAAGACTTCCTTGGCGGTGTATTCACCGGCAATCGGGTCCTGCTGGTTGGTGTTGCCAATGCCCAGCACGGTCAACGAATCCGGATTACGCCAGCCGCGTTCCTTGCGCACTTCCACGCCGGTGGCGAAACCCACCCAGCCTGCAGGCAGCTCGAAGATCTGTCCGCTCAGGTTGGCAGTGAAGCTCTTCTGTTCGTTGCCGCCGGTATCGCGCGAGGTGTAGAGGATGTAGTCGAGCACCTCGCGACTGAGGTCGCCGTAACCCAGATAGTCGCCGCAGGGAATCGCCGCGCCCGGTACCGGGCTGCAGATGCTGCGGTTCAAGGTCTGCTCGACGCGGTCGAGATTGGCAACGTTGTCCGAGCCATCGACGCCAGTGTTACGGCCCCAGTTCAAGGCAGCCGACCAGTCCCAACCAGTGCCGAACTGCCCCTTCACACCCACCAGCCCGCGGAAAGTATTCACCTCCTGCGAGAAATGCCGCGGGCCGGCTTCTTCCAGGCGACGGCGCTGCAGCAGCAGGTCCTGTCCGGTCGGGTTGGTCGGGTGATTGGCAGCGATATTGATCGGCCGGTACACGCCGAGCCCGCCCGGCGCGGCCAACTGGTCGGATTGGCGGTTGGTGTACATCAGCTCGGTGAACACGGTGGTGTTCTCGCTGAGCTGGCTGTCACCGAACACGCTGATGCTGATGCGCTTGATCGGATTGACCGCGTTGAGCGTGGGGTTGCCGTTGTAGTTGTGCTTGGCGGCCGAGTACGGCTCGTAGAAATCGCCATTGCCGCCCAGTACCTGGTTGAAGTTGACGCGACTGCCATCGGCCAGCAGCGCGCGGCCACCCACCGTGGTGGAACTACCCGAGCACACCAGCTTGCCGTCCACTTCGGCCAAACCGCAGGGCGCACGCGACGCCATGTTCACCGTGCCGCCTTCGGCATAGTTGATGCCGGCCATTAGCGAGCCGCGATCACTGGTGACGCCCCAGGCCAGATCGACAGCGGTTTCATCGCCATCGCCACGCGTGGTCTGGCCGTAACGTACTGCAGCCTCGGCACCATCAAAGCCTTGTTTGGTGATGATGTTGACCACGCCCGCCACCGCGTCGGCGCCGTAGATGGCCGAGGCACCGTCCTTGAGCACTTCCACGCGTTCGATCAGCGACACCGGGATCATGTTCAGATCGACCGAACTGTTGGCGCCGGTGCCGCCATTGACGATGCGGCGACCGTTGAGCAGCACCAGGGTGCGGTTGATGCCGAGGCCGCGCAGGTTCACCTGGGTGGTGCCGTAGCCGTTCTCGGCCCAGTAGGCGTTGCTCTGGCTACCTGCAAAACCGGCCGAGGCCGGCAGGCGCTGCAACAGCGTGTCCACCGACGTAGCGCCGGAGCGTTCAATGGCCTGCGCGTCGATCACGCTGACCGGGCCCACGCCCGACAACTGCGCGCGCTTGATGTGGCTGCCGGTGACCTGCACGGCGTCCAGCGTGCGGGCGGCTTCATTCGGGGGTTGCGCGTCCTGCGCGTTGGCGGTGTGGACGGCGGTGGCACACAACAGCGTGCCGATGGCCGCAGCCAAGGCTTGGGGCTTCAAGTACATGTTCTCTCTCGCTGGGATTCTTTCTCGGGGCGATAGCCGCGGTCGCGGGCGCGAGCACGGTTCACTACTACGTCGTGGTGACGCGAGAACAACCGCTCAGACGATGGGAGGTCGGAAGACGCGGGATAACCTGCCCGCCGGCAGTACCAGCACCGGCAACGAGGTTTCGGCTGCCACCGGCGGGTGTGCACCGGCGAACAACAGCGCCGACGCGGGGGGATAGATGGTGAACACGCACAGGCATTCGCAGCCGACGCTGTCGGCACAGCTGCAGTCATCGGCATGGCTGGAAGCCGACTTGCCGGCATGCTCGTCGTGGCCGCCGCCAGCAGTTGCGCGCGGCGATGCCAACGCGCGAGCCGCCACGTCACTTCGCACTGGATCACAGCCGGCACTGGCCGCACGGGTGATCCCGGCGACCGACGGAACCCCGTCCGCATGCAGCACCATGCGCGTGCTCGCCCATGCCCCGAGCACGCCTTCGACGGCGAGCACCAGCATCAGCAGCAACGGCAGGCACATACGGTAGGACATGAAGTTCCGGACAATTCCGTTATTTGTATATACATACAATGAATAACGCGAGCAGCGAAACCTTGTCAACCGCCGCTGCTCACGCCATGGCTCCATCCGTGGTGGCATCCCCTGCCAACAAGCCGCGCAGCCCTTGCGCCAGCGTCACTTCCCGGCGCACATCAGGCAATGCATGTGCGCTTCATCCAAACGAGGGGAACAACGACTATCCTGCGACGCAGCATAGCCAGCGCGCGCGCAGCCGCCTAGCCACTGAAGGTATGCCGTTGATGATTTTTTGTATCGACGCATGCAAGCAGGGGTGGCGATTTCAAATGCAACTTTCTGCATGAGCATTGCGTTGCCGTAGCTGCACACGCGCCCTCCCCCATTCATCGCAACAGGACAGATTTCATGAGCCTTCAAACCCTTGCTCAACAGCCCGGCGTCGCCGCCCAGGTGCCCGCCGAAACCAACGGTTTCGTGTTCAACCACACGATGCTGCGGGTCAAGGACATCCGCGCCTCGTTGGATTTCTACACGCGCGTGCTCGGCTTCCAGCTGATCGACCAGCGTGATTTCGCCGAAGCACAGTTCAGCCTGTACTTCCTGGCCTATGTACCGGCCGGGGTGCAGGTGCCGCAGGACGATGCCGAGCGCCGCCTGTGGATGGCCGGCATTCCCGGCGTGCTGGAACTCACCCACAACCACGGCACCGAGAACCAGGATGGCCCGGTCTACCACGACGGCAACAGCGACCCGCGCGGCTTTGGCCACATCTGCGTGTCGGTGCCGGAACTGGAAGCGGCCTGTGCGCGTTTCGAGGAACTGGGCGTGCCGTTCCAGAAGCGCCTGAGCGATGGCCGCATGAAGAGCCTGGCCTTCATCAAGGACCCGGACGGTTATTGGGTGGAGATCATTTCCAACACCGTGCGTGCTTGATAAGCGCACAGCTTGAAACAACAAACGCCGGCTTGCGCCGGCGTTTGCTGGTGTCGAACCACTTGGCAGAGGTGACGACTTACTTCTTGAAGGTGCCTGCCTTGACCAGCACCATCTTCTGCGGGTCCACGTATTTGCGGATCGCGCCATTGACCTGCTGTAGCGTCACCGACTGGATCGCCTGCGGGTAGTTGTCCAGCCATGCCAGGCCCACGCCGCGCTCGACCGTACCGATGATCGCCGCCGACATGCCGTCGGTGTTGCCCAGGCCGACCTGGTAGCTGCCGACCATCGCCTGCTTGCGTGCATCCAGTTCTTCGGCGGTGATGCCGTCCTTCCACCAGCGCTGCAGTTCGCGGCGGGTGCTGGCGATGCCCTTGTCCATCAGCTCCGGCGCAAACGTGGTGCTGATGCCCAGGCCACCGTCCATGTAGTCACTGCCCAGCAGGTTGCCGCCGATGCCGTAGGTCAGGCCTTCCTTCGCGCGCACCGCCGCCATCAGGCGACCGGTGAAGCCCGAACCCAGCACGTCCACGCCCACCGTCATCGGCAGGTAGTCGGCATCGGTGTAACGCAGGCCGGTGGCCTGGCCCAGGAACACGCTGACGCTGGCCTTGTCCTTCATCGCGATGCTGTGCTCGGCGGCCTTGGCAGGCAGCCGTGCCGGCGCGTCGCGCAGGTAGTCGACGCCGCCGCTCCAGCCGTTGAAGCCGTGTGCCACCGCGGCTTCAATCGCCTTGGCATCGACGTCACCGGTGAACACCAGGGTCATGTGCGCCGGACCGTAGTACTTGGCGTGGAAGGCCTTGATCTGCTCCAGCGTCACCTGCGGCACCGCCTTGAGCATGGCTTCGCGCGGTGCCGGTGCATTGATGCTGCCGGCCGGGAAGATGCTCAGCATCATGGTTTCGCGGGCCATCGTGCCGGGGTTGTCGCTGGCCTGGCGCAGCGCCGCTTCCAGCTGCACCTTGGCCTTGGCCAGCTCCTCGGCGCTGAAGGCCGGCTGGCGCAGCTGTTCGGCGAGCAGGTCGAGTACGGTCGGCAGGTCCTGCTTCAGGCTCTTGCCGTAGATGCCGATGCGCGCGGCGCTGGGGCTGAAGGACAGCTGCGCACCGATGCCGTCGAGGGTATCGGAGATGGCGAACTTGTCGCGGCGGGTGGTGCCGGCTTCCAGCAGCATCGCGGTCAGTGTCGGCACCGCCGGGTTGTCGGCCTTGGCCGCGAGGAAGGCATCACCCAGCGGCATCGAGCCGGTGAAGGTGACCACGTCCTTGACCCCCATCGGGTAGACGATCAGGTCGATACCTGCCGCCTTGGCGTGCACGGCGGTGTCGGCGACACCTGCCTGTGCGGCGAACCCAGCAAGGCTGGACAGTGCGGCCAGTGCCAGCGGAATCAGTCGAATGCGTTTTGCGTTGTTCACTTGCTGCTCTCCGGCACGAACCAGCCAACCGTGCTCTGCTCTGCGGTGAAATACTTGCCGGCAACGCGCTGCACGTCAGCCGGGGTGACCTTCTCCAGGTCCTTCAGGGCGGTGGAATACAGGGTCCAGTCACCCATCGCGATGAACTCGTTGAGCGCATCGGCGGCCTGGTCGGTGCCATCGCGGCGGTAGGCTTCCTCGGCGCGGTACGGACCGAGCACGCGCTTGATCTCCTCGACGCTGACGCCATCACGGGCGACCTTGGCGATCTCGTCGCGGACGATCTTCTCGATGTCCTCATGCTTGCTGTCCGGGGCCAGCGCCACGCTGAGCATGAACAGGCTGGGATCGCGCTGCTGGTACATGCCACCCGATACCGCCACTGCCTTGCTGGTATCCACCAGCGCACGCTGCAGGCGGGCACTGCGACCGCCTTGCAGCACCAGCTCCAGCACGTTCAGTGCGGGAATGTCCTTGTCCAGGCCGGCCGGTGCCTTGTACGCCATCATCACCGTGCCGGTTTCACCGCCACGACGCAGCGTCACCCGACGCTCGCCCTGCTGTTCCGGTTCGGTGGTGTAGACCTCGGGAATGGCATGCGGCGAACGCGGAACCTTGCCGAACTTCTCACCGATGCTGGCCAGCACCTTGGCGCTGTCGATATCACCGACGACGGTGACCGTGGCGTTGTTCGGCCAGTAGAAGGTGTCGTAGAACGCACGCAGCTTCTCGATGGACACGTTCTCGATGTCGCTGCGCCAGCCGATCACCGGGTGGTGATACGGGTGGGCGCTGTAGGCGGTGGCCCACATCAGCTTCATCAGCGCACCATTGGGGTTGTTCTCATTGCGCTCGTACTCGTTGCGCACCACGGTCATTTCGCTCTGGCGGTCCTTCTCGCGCAGCAGCAGGCCGCGCATGCGGTCGGCTTCGATGGCGATGTAACCATCCAGCGCAGCCGGTGGCAGCGTGGCGTAGTAGTTGGTGCGGTCCAGTGAGGTGGTGGCGTTGAAGCCCGCACCAACGCGATCCAGGTAGGTATCGACGTTGTTTGCGCCGTCGAAGTTGGTACTGCCCATGAACATCAGGTGCTCAAGCAGGTGGGTGCCACCGGTGGTGCCGGTCACCTCGTTGCGCGAACCAACCCGGTAAGTCATCTGGAAAGTCACCACCGGTGCGGCGTGGTTGGGCAGCAGCAGGACGCTCAAACCGTTGGCGTCGAGCCGGTACTCATCGATGCCATCAAGGGATTTGACGTGGGTGAAGCCATTGACCTTGACCGGCTCGGCCGAGGCAGCGGTAGCTGCCATCAAGCCCAGCGCAAGGCCGGCGCACAACAGGCGTTGCGAAATCATGCGTTGCGTTCTCTTGAAATGCGCCCGGAGGCGCGGGGAAGTCAGCGACGGGGGTTCAGTCCCGTCCTTGTGGGGTGGCGTTTTCCAGCGCGGAGAGCACGATCTCCGGCGTGAGTACTTCAGGCAGTTCGCGCGGTGGACCACCACCGGCCGGATAGGCCAGGTTGAACGGCACCGCGCTGCGGTTCCACCGTTCCAGCTCGGCGGTGATCAATGGATCGGCATTGGTCCAGTCCGCCTTCAGCGCGACCACGTCGTTGTCGCGGAAGTAGTCCGTCACCCGCGCCGCGGCGAACACCACCTTCTTGTTGACCTGGCAGGTAGCACACCAGCGTGCGGTGAAATCGACATAGATCGGTCGACCTTCGGCCTGCAGCTGCTGCACGCGCTCGCTGCTCCAGGGCTCCCATTGCAATGCCTCCGGTGCCGCTGCCCGCGGCCAGCCGAACAACACCGCCGCGGCCAGCACCAGTACACCGGCAACTGCACTAAGCCTGGCCTTGCCACCGCGGGCACCAGGACGGGTACCGCGGCCGTACAGCCACAGGCCAAAGCCCAGCAGCGACAATGCCAGCAAGGCGTTGAGCAGTGCCGTTTCGTGCAACTGCCCGGCCAGCACCCACAGCAGATAGCCGACGGTGGCATACAGCGGGAAGGCCATCAGCTGCTTGAAGGTTTCCATCCACGCGCCGGGGCGCGGCAACAGCTTCACCAAGGACGGGAATACCGACAGCAACAGATACGGCAGCGCCAGACCCAGCGCGATGGCGGTGAACACCAGGAACGACTGTGCAGTCGGCAGGGCCAGAGCAGCACCCAGGGCCGGTGCCAGGAACGGTGCACTGCACGGCGTTGCCACCACCGTGGCGAGCATGCCACTGAAGAAGCTGCCGGCCACACCGCTGCGGGTCTGCAGGCCAGAGCCAACGCTGGTGGCACGCATGCCAACCTCGAACACGCCACTGAGGTTCATCGCGAACGCCAGCATCACCACCGCCAGCACGAACACAAACGGAGCCGACTGCAGTTGGAAGCCCCAGCCCAGTTGCTGTCCACTTTCGCGCAGCACCGCCAGCATGCCGGCCAATGCCCAGAACGAGAGCAGCACACCGGCGGTGAACGACAGTGCATGCAGGCTGACCTTGCGCCTGTCATTGCCGGCCTGCTCGATGAAACCAACCACCTTCAGGCCCAGCACCGGGAACACGCAGGGCATCAGGTTGAGGATCAGCCCGCCGAGCACTGCGAACAGCAGCACCAACAGCGATAGCTGCGCACCATCATTGCCTGCGCCCGAAGCCGGTGCAGCCCCAAGGTCGGCCGTGCTGACCAGCGCCGTGGCTTCGGCCTCGGCGACGAACGGCAGCTCGATACTGACACCACGGTAGGCGCCCTGTGCGTCGGTATAGGCCAACACACCGCGCAGCGCTGCATCGGACGGCATGGCCTCGGCCGGGTCCAGCGGTAGCTTCAGCAAGGCGCGTGCACCGCGATTGCCGATGGTCTGCGGCACCTTGTAGGAAACGAACTCGTCGGCCGGGAAAAAGTGCAACTCAGCGATATCGGTCGGCGCCGCCACGCGCAGGGTCAGGTCACCCTGCTCGCGGGTTGCAGCCAACTGCCAGCCTTCACTGGAGCTTGGCATCGGCAATGCCGCCAACGCCGCCTGCACATCGGCGTCGGGCTGTGGTGGGTCGGCATTGACAGGCAAGCTCAGGCTCACCGCAGCCTTGCCCGGAATGCACACCGTCTCGCACATCAGCCAACGGGCCTGTGCCTTCAACTCGACCGCACTGCCCGGCTTCAGGTCGGCCGGAGCGATCAAGCGCACCGGCAGATAGGACAGGCCTTCGTAGCCATGACCGGTGATGTTGCCTTCGCGGTCACGTACCAGGATTGGCGTCGGCCACTGGATCGCCTCGGCCGTCCAGCCCGGCGGCAGCTCCCACATCAGCTTGGTCGGCAGACCGGTGCCGGCGTTCTTCCAGAAGCTGTGCCAATGCGGATCGTGCTGCATGCGCAGCGCCAACTGCAGCGGTTGGCCCGGCTGTACCGAGCGCTGTGCCGCCACCAGCTCGGCCTGCACCTGTGCCAGCACGCTGCCAGGCAACAGCACGCCGAGCAGCAGCAATGCGTTCAGCGCGACGCGGCGGATGGCATCAACGGGCAGGCGCATCTTCAACCTTCTTGATCTGCGCACGCACTGCGCGCTCGACGTCCCATTCGCGCATGCCGACGCCGACGATGGTGCCGTCACCGGCGATCAGGTAGTTCTGCGGCAACTGCACCACGCCATAGGTCTGTGCGGCTTTGTCCTCGAAGCCCGGCGCCTGCAGGTTGATCCACGGCAGGTCATTGCTGCCGCCCTCCTCCTGCATGGCCTTGGTCCAGTCTTCCTTGTCTTCATCCAGCGATACGGCGTAGATCTCGAAACCGTGCGCATGGAACTCGCGGTAGACCTTCAGCAGGTGCGGGAACTCGCCCCGGCACGGGCCGCACCAGGAGGCCCAGAAATCGAGCAGCACCAGCTTGTTGCGTGCCAGCACCTCGGACAGCTTGACCACCTTGCCATCCACGCCGACTGCCTCGATGTCGGCATAGGGCTTGCCCGGGCCGAACTTCTCCGCCAGCTGCTGGGTCTTGGCGTAGTCAGCAGCCGCCTGCTCCATCTGTGTGATCAATGGATGCGCGCCGAGCTCCTGCTTGTAGCTGGCCAGCAACTGCGCGCGACGGGCCACGTCGTAGCGCTTCCAGTCGTAGTTCTCGCTCAGCACCAGCAGCTTGAGCAGGGCCGGCTCGGCACCGTCGAGGATGGCGGCGTCGTAGTCGTTCCTGACCTTGGTCAGGGCAGCGAACGGCGCAGCCACCGAATCACGCGCGGCCTTCATCGCCGCTTCGTCGTTCTCATCCACGCCAGCGAAGGCCTTGCGGTTGGCTTCGCGGTTGGCCTTGTAGGCGGCCACATAGGCTGGATCTTCCAGATAGCCGTAAACCCGCTCGGTCAGGCTGCCGCCTTTGGCCACCGGGCCCAACGCGCCGGCTACGATGCGCACTTCGCCCGGCTCCAGTACCAGCTTCACCGAGCCTTGATTGCCCACCATCAGCACCGCCGGCACCGCCTGCTGCACCTGGCCGCTGAGCACGAACGCTCCGCCCTGTGCGGTTGCCGTGGCCACCGGTTCGACATGCAGGGGATCGGTCGCCGCGGACGGCACCAACAGCTTGAGCTCGGTGCCATCGTCCAACCCTGACAGCGCGCCGCGAATACTGTACGCGCCACTGCTTGCCGGCGCGGCGGACGCATCCTGGGCGGGGCTTGCAGGCGGGGCGTGCGATGGACCGCAGGCAGCGAGGCCGAGTGCAGCGGCGACCGCGCTGGCCAGCAGGCAAGCGCGCGTGGTGGTGGCGATGGACTTCATGGTTTTCCTTGCAGTGGATGCGGTGCGCCGCCGACGAGGGACCGGCGCACCGCGTTGTTACGGAGCAGCCCGTCGAGGTCAGAACTCTTTCTTGATGTCCAGGTAAAGCACGCGGCCGCGGATGTTGACGCGGTTGGAGACGAAACCGGACAGGTTGTCGACGAACGGATAGTCGCGATCGAACATGTTCTGTACACCCATGCGTGCGGTCACCCCACCCAACCAACCATCACGCTGGTGCTTGCGGTAACCAACCTGCGCATCGAAGGTGGTATAGGACGCCGAACGTGTACGCGGATTTTCATTGGGGATGAAATCGTTGTAGTCGGTGGCGACGGCCGACAGCGGGTACAGCACGCGATGCGCGGCGCTGTAATGGCTGCCCAACGACGCAAACCACGCATTTCCTTCCCAGCCAACGAACAGGTCGCCGGCCCACTTGCTCGGCCCCAACTCGCTGTCCGCGTAGCTCAACGTAGGCATCGATGCCAGCGAACGCGAAGTCAGCTCCAGCGTTCGCACGGCATTGAGCTCGATACGCCAATCACCCCAGCCGTTGCCGAAGTAATAGCTGGCGGTGGTATCGATGCTGCGTGAGCGGCGGCCAAGGAAGTTGATCGCACGGTTGTCCCACAGCATCACCCCGTTCTCGCCCAGGGTGAAGGTCCCCTCGGGCATCTTGCTGATGTCCTTGAAGATCTCCGAGTAGGTCAGCCCGGAAAGCGGATCGCCGATGTAGTTGTCGAAGGTGGTGCGGTTATAGGTAGCCGACAGCTGCAGCCCTGTGGCGAAGGTCGGCGACCAATCGAAACCATAGGTCACCACGCTGGCCACCTGCGGCTTCAGGTTCACGTTGGGGCCACTGAGCGCGACGATCTGGGTGATCCCATCTGGCAATTGACCGCCGTTGAACAACACGCGTGAGGTGTAGTCATCCATGATCAGCTGACCAAACTGCTGCTGGGCCTGCGGCACCAGGAAGGACTCACCCCAGGTGGCGCGTAGACGCAGCTGCTCAATCGGCTTCCACGCCAAGCGTGCCAGCGGACTGGTGCGGCTGAAGCTGCGTGATACCACGGTATCGCTGCCGGTGCTGCCACTTGCGCCGTCGTTGTTGACGCCGGTCAGCCGTTCGACATCGAAGCCACCCAGTTCACCGAGCCCAGCCGACCAATCACGCAGCGCGCTGTCGCCACGCTGGTCGAAGCGCTCGTAGCGGGCGGCAACGGTCAGGCTCAGCAGCTTGGCCAGCGGCTGATCCTTCAACAATGGGATACCGATTTCGGTGAACAGCGCCTCGGACTTGCCCTTGCTCTCAGAGGTCAGCTGCTCGCCGAGATTGCTCTCGTAGTTGTAACGCTGCTCTCGGTGCTGTGCGCCGAATGCCGCTTCGATCTTGCCTGCGGGCAGCTGGAACAGCTCGCCACGGGTCAGCAGGTCGACGGTATTGGCGCGCGACTGGAAGCGATAGACGTGGCGCTCGACCAGGCTCTGCAGCAGCTCGCGGTTGCGCGCGACGATGGCGTCATTGCTGCCGTCGCCAAACACGTTCAAGCCATTGAGCACTTCCAGCGTGCGCGCATAGCCATCGGCACCCATCGAGCCGGTCAGGTCCATCAGGGCGGTGGTGGTGCCCTTCTCGCGGCCGATGCTGTACGTCGCCTCGTAATCCCAGCCCTTGGCGAACGGCAGCTTGCCGTTGATGCCGACATGCGCGTCGCTGTTGGTCTGCTTCTGGTCTTCGCTCAGGTTCATGCCCTCGAACTCACGCTCGAAGGAATAGCCCACCAGCACGTCGCTGCCGAAGTTGTTGTATTTGTTGCTCTCGGGAACGTAGGTGTTGTAACCGTCCTCGAAGATGCTGAAGTCGAACAGGGTCGGCCGCCAGTTCTCCTTGTTGACCTGGCGCACATGGCTGATGCCGTAGTTCAGCTGGGTGGTTTCGGCAAGATCGTGCACGCCGCTGATGCGGACATAGGTGTTGTCCACCTTGGGGCCGATGCGGCTGCGCTCATAGGTCGACGGCGCAGTTGCCGGGTCGTAGGCAAGCAGGCTGTCCGGATCCAGCGCAGTGCCATCCTGGCCACCGGGAATCACCCCAAGCACGTCGCCCATGAAGTGGTAATCGATGCCGAAATCCAGCGACTCATAGACCACGCCGGGCTGGCCCTTGTTGCGGGTGCGGCCGTTGACGCCACCACGGTCGCTGAAGTCACCGCGGCCGTCCGGGCCGACGTGGATCAGGCTGGTGACGTCTGCAGGCAGCGTACGCTCAAGCCCGACCGCAGCGGTGACGTGGCCACTGCCATAGCCAAAGGTGTGGGCCAGATCCAGCCGCGACACATCGGCGCCGGTGCTGGAGTTTTCATGACGCAGCTGCGCGGTGGTGCCGTCGTAGGACTTCTTCAGCACGATGTTGATCACGCCGGCGACGGCGTCGGAGCCATAGATGGCGCTGGCGCCATCGCTGAGCACTTCGATGCGCTCGATCTGCGAAACAGGAATCGAGGAAATATCGGTGTAGGCGCCCTGCGCCTGTGCCGAGCCGCTGCGGCGGCGGCCGTCGACCAGGATCAGCGTGGAACGACTGCCCAGGCCACGCAGGTTGGCACCGGAGGAGCCCAGCCCGGACACCCCATCACCATAGGTACTGCCGAACTCCTTCTCACCCAGCGCGCGTGAGGCGCTGGTGCGGTTGGAGAAGTTCTGCGGCAAGTTGCGCAGCACATCCTCGATGGACGCATAGCCACGGCTTTCGATCAGCTGCGAGTCGATCACGATCAGCGGCGAGGCCGGATCGATATTCTTCAGGTAGGTACCGGTGACATTGATCGTCTCCAGCGTCTCCGCGTTGCCAGCTGTCGGTTCAACCACCTCGCCGGCGCTGCTGCGCGGGCGGATGGCAACGGTTTTGGCATTGATATAGGCATGCGTATAGCCGGTAGGCGCAAGCAGCTGCTGCAAGGCCGCGTCCGCGCCGAGACGGCCATTGACCGCGCCACTTTGCACCCCGCTACCAGCGCCACCGGCATACACCACTTGCTGGCCGCTCTGCTCGGCGAACGCCTCAAGTGCCGAGGCCAATGACTGCGCTGGAATATCAAACTGGAACACCGCCGCAGCGGCAGCCGTATCGGCCGCCGCTGCTGACTGTGCCATGGCCACATTGCTGGCACCGACCAGCAGTGCGACCGCCACTGCTGTCACCAGCGTGTGTTTACGAAGAATAGTGCTGGACCCCATGGATAATTCGCCCCCGAAAGACATCGAATGGTTACCGAGCAACCGGAGCCGCCTTGCGCGGAACCAGCCTCTTGTTACATCCGTGTGTCCAAGTGCGGGAAAAGGGTACTCAGGGTCAAAAATATTTTTGCGACCACCCGCATTGCGGCTTACTGGCGACTGCCGCGGCTCCCGATCACGTTGCGATCGACCTGGCGACTCACCTGCAGCTGCGAGCAGCATTCCAGGAACTGCAGGAAGGAATCGGCATCATCGGCATAGAACACACCGCTGTAACGCTGTTCGCGGATCAGCGGATCGGTGACCACGATCGGCCGCGGGTTGTAGCGATTGAACTCGCTGATGATGTCGGCCAGCGTGTCATTGCGGAAACTCAGCCGACGCTTGCCATCGACGGGTTCGTTCGGCGCTTCCAGCGGCATCCGCAGCATGGCCTGCTGGCCTTGCGGTATGCGCGCCTGCTCGCCGGCCGACAGGGCTGCCGGGCGGCCCAATGACTCAACCTTGGCCTTGCCCGCCTCCAACGTCGACGCATCGTCGCGCCACAGCGATTCCAGCCAGCTGCTATTGGTCGTCACCTTCACCTTGCCCTCGCTGACCGCCACCAGGGTGCCCGAGGGCAGCCGGTTGACGGTAAAGCGGGTTCCCACTGCCTGCACGGTGTTGTCACCGGCATGCACGCGGAAGGGGCGATTGCTGTCGTGCGCAACGTCAAAACTGGCCTCGCCATCACGCAGTTCGATATCGCGCACACCGGCGCTGAAACGCACGGCGATATACGAGGCCGGTGCCAGCGTGACCATCGAGCCATCCGCCAGGGCGATACTGCGCTGCTCACCGACCGCGCTGGCGTACTGGTACACCGGCACCTCCGGTTGCAGCAGGGCCCAGCTGCCAGCCAGCAGTGCACAGCCAGCCACCCCGGCTGCCAATGCCCAGCCCACCCTGCGGCGGCGCCCACGCGCGACAGATTTGCGCTCCAGCGGCCCCGGCCCTGCTACAGCGCTGGGTGCGGGGTGCAGCGGCACCACATTGTCCATGGCCTGTGCCTGCGCCAGCACCGCATCCAGATCAAAGGCCTGCAGTGCGGCGCTGGACGCCAGCTCGCGCTGCACCAGCTGCGCCATCAGCAGCTCTTCCAGATGCAGTGGCGAACGCGCCACCCAGGCCGCAAAACCGGCACGGTCTGCAGCGCTGGGCGTATCAGCCATGACGAGCAGCCACTCGGCGGCCTCGCGTGCGGCGCGCTCCCGGCTCTGTTGCGGCGATGTGCGATAGATATTCATGCTTTCACCCGCCTTGCCCGGGGCAAGGTCCACATCCT
The DNA here is from genome assembly GCF_056760175.1 of Stenotrophomonas sp. STEN021. Lineage (NCBI taxonomy): Bacteria > Pseudomonadati > Pseudomonadota > Gammaproteobacteria > Lysobacterales > Lysobacteraceae > Stenotrophomonas > Stenotrophomonas sp. STEN021. The sequence continues at coordinate 46,957 of NZ_JBRREH010000008.1, forward strand.
GTTCATCGTTCCAAGCTCGCGCGTACATGCGCCAGCGCTTCGACACTGTATTTCTTCACCGTATGCACGCTCAGCCCCAGCTTCTGCGCAATCTGCGCATGGCTGAGGCCTTCGCGCCGCTCCAGCAGCAGCACCGCCAGCCGGTTGGCCGGCAGCTGCGCCAGCGCATCGCCCACCTGCCGCTCGAAGAAGCCACCGCCTTCACTGAAAGCGACCTGTGCGGGGTTCTCGGATACCGCGTCCACCACCGTCGAGTCATACAGCAGGCGGCCCTGGCGCTGGCGCATGTTGAACTCGCTGGCCACGTGCGCGGCGATGCCATAGATGTAGGCCAGCGGGTTGCGCACGGTTTCGATGCTCTGCACGCGCAGCAGGCGCAGGTAGACCTCCTGCACCAGGTCACCCAGATCCTGCGCCTCGGCCACCCGCCGGCGCAGGTAGCGGTGCAGCTCGGCGCTGTAGTCATGGACCGCGCGGGCCGCGAAATCGCGCCCTGGCTGGTCCTGTCCGGCCGGCTCCATCATCGCCTCCTACCCGGACCATGCCGGCCCTGGCTTTTCCACAACCTCATCACCCACTCCCAATGGCAAGGGCAACGGACATGGCGCCCCCTTGACCATGCAGTGCGTGGCAAGGGGCGGTTTGGGTACTTCTGGAAAACAACGGGTTCAGCTCGCGATCACAAGGACGGGCAGCTTAGCCCGGCGCTGCCCGGTATTCGCGGTTCTGCCGCCACAGGCCCGCGGGCAGCTGCCCGGGTCCACCGGCGGTGCATGCCCACTGCCCGCAAAGCAAAAGCCCGGCGCTGGGCCGGGCTTCGAGCAACGTCGGGGGAGAGAGGACCGGGCTGCTGGAGGTGATTGTCCGTAGTCCCGGTTACGCTCCCGTGACACCTGCGTTACTCCACGGTAACGCTCTTGGCCAGGTTGCGCGGCTTGTCCACGTCGGTGCCGCGGGCAAGCGCCGTGTGGTACGCGAGCATCTGCACCGGGATGGTGTGCACGATGGCACTGAGTACGCCGGCATGGCGCGGGGTGCGGATCACATGCACGCCCTCGGAGGCGTTGAAATTGCTGTCCTGGTCGGCAAACACGAACAGCTCGCCGCCACGCGCACGCACTTCCTGCATGTTGGATTTCACCTTCTCCAGCAGGCTGTCATTGGGAGCGATCACCACCACCGGCATTTCCGCGTCCACCAGTGCCAACGGGCCATGCTTGAGCTCGCCGGCCGGATAAGCCTCGGCGTGGATATAGGAGATTTCCTTGAGCTTGAGTGCGCCTTCCAGGGCGATCGGGTAATGCAGGCCACGGCCGAGGAACAGCGCGTTCGACTTGCCAGCGAAACGCTCAGCCCAGGCGATGATCTGCGGCTCCAGGTTCAAGGCGTGCTGCACGCTGCCCGGCAGATGCCGCAGCTGCTCCAGGTAGTCTGCTTCCTGGGCGGCATCAACCTTGCCGTGCAGTTTGCCCAGCACCACGGTCAGCTGGAACAGCGCTGCCAGCTGGGTGGTGAAGGCCTTGGTCGAAGCCACGCCGATCTCGGCGCCGGCGCGGGTGTAGCAGACCAGCTCACTGGCGCGCGGGATAGCGCTTTCCGGCACATTGCAGATCGACAGCGTGTGCTTGTGGCCCAGCGACTTGGCGTACTTGAGCGCTTCCATCGTGTCCAGGGTTTCACCGGACTGGGAGATGGTGACGATCAGGTGCCTGGGATTGGCGTAGGCGGCGCGGTAGCGGTATTCGCTGGCGATTTCCACACTGCACGGCAGGCCGGAGATGGCTTCGATCCAATAGCGCGCGGTCAAGCCCGCGTAGTAGCTGGTGCCGCAGGCCAGGATCTGCACGCCTTCGATGTCCTTGAACACCGCCTCGGCGTTCTGGCCGAACAGGCTTGCCGGGAAACCGCCGGCATCAATCGCTGCCTCGACGGTGTCGGCCAGCGCGCGCGGTTGTTCGTGGATTTCCTTCTGCATGAAGTGGCGGTACGGGCCGAGCTCCAACGAGGCCAACGACACATCCGACAGGCGCTGCTCGCGCTGTGCCGGGGCATTGTTGGCATCGAACACGCGCACGCCGTGACGGGTCAGTTCGGCGGTGTCGCCCTCTTCCAGGAACATCACCCGGCGGGTGGCCTGCAGGATGGCCGATACATCGGAAGCGACGAAATTCTCGCCTTCGCCCAAGCCAATCAGCAACGGGCAACCCATGCGTGCCACCACCATGCGCGCGGGCTCGTTCTCGCTGATCACCGCCAACGCGTAGGCACCGGTCAATTCCTTGACCGTGCGCTGCAGGGCGCTGAGCAGATCGTCGCGATCGGCCTTGAGGTGATGATGGATCAGGTGGGCGATGACCTCGGTATCGGTCTGCGACTCGAACACATACCCCAGCGCCAGCAGCTTCTCGCGCTGCTCCTCGTGGTTCTCGATGATGCCGTTATGCACCAAGGCCACGCCCTGGCTGATATGCGGATGGGCATTGGATTCGGTGACACCGCCATGAGTGGCCCAGCGGGTATGACCGATGCCCATCAGCGAATGGAACTGCTCGGCGATGGCCGCGCCTTCCATTTCGGCAACACGGCCGGTGCGACGCACGCGGCGGATGTGCTCGCCATCGAGCACGGCTATGCCGGAAGAATCGTAGCCGCGGTATTCCAGCCGCTTGAGTCCTTCAATCAGTACCGGAACCACATCGCGATCAGCGATCGCCCCAACAATCCCGCACATAGCCTATCCATTGGTAATTACGAGCGGACATTCTAAGTCAGCCGGATCAGACAACCAGCGGACATGCCGGGACATCGGCGCCCGGACACTGTCCGCGCAAGCGTCCGCGGACACCCGGACACTCACATCGATGAATATTTTTCAAACAAATTCAATACCTTGGAGTTGGCACGCGATCTGCTTAATGGATAACAAACCCAGCAGCGAAGCCGACGATGATCCGCGACACCTCCGCCCAGGACCAGGTAAGTACCCAGCGCCCGCAACCCGTGTGGCGTCGCTATATGTGGCCGGCGGTGATCACCGTGGTGGTGGTGGCCGGCATTGGCTACGTCGCCAGCAACTGGCTGGGCGCCAGCCGCTCCTTCGACGGTGACCGCCTGCGCATCGCCGAGGTCAAGCGCGGCGATCTGGTCCGCGATATCGCCGCCGATGGCCGCGTCATCGCCGCCAACAGCCCGGTGCTGTACGCCATCTCCGCCGGCACCGTGACCTTGAAGGTGGTCGCAGGTGACGTGGTCAAGCAGGGCCAGGAGCTGGCGGTGATCGACAGCCCGGAACTGCGCAGCAAGCTGGCCCAGGAACAGGCGACCCTGGCCGGCCTTGAAGCCGAAGCCAGCCGCGCCGCACTGGATGCCACCTTGGCCCGTGCCACCGGCGCCAAGCTGTCCGACCAGGCCGGGCTGGTGCGCACCGCTGCCGAGCGCGACCTGCAACGCTACCAGCGCGGCTTCGATGGCGGCGCGGTGCCGCAGGTCGACCTGGCCAAGGCCCAGGACGAACTGAAGAAAGCCCAGATCGAACTGCAGCACGCCCAGCAGGATGCCAGCCTGCAGAGCCAGGGGGCGAGCCTGGATGCGCGCAACAAGCGCTTGATGGCGGATCGCCAGGAAGCCGTGGTAGCTGAAGTGAAGCGCCAGGTAGATGCGCTGACCCTGCGCGCACCGTTTGATGGGCAGGTCGGCCAGGTGCAGGCGACCCAGCACACCCAGGTGGCCGCCAACGCACCGATCCTGGGCGTGGTCGATCTGTCGCGCTTCGAGATCGAGATCAAGGTGCCGGAAAGCTTTGCCCGTGATCTGGCGATCGGCATGCCGGCGCAGCTGACCAGCGGTTCGGGCCAACCGTTCCCGGGCGAGATCGCCGCGGTGTCGCCGGAAGTGGTGAACGGTGAAGTCGTCGCCCGCCTGCGCTTCTCCGACAAGCAGCCGCCGGGCCTGCGCCAGAGCCAGCGCATGAGCGCGCGCATCCTGCTGGATACCCGCAACAACGTGCTCAAGGTCGAGCGCGGCCCGTTCGTCGAGCAGTCCGGTGGTCGCTACGCCTATGTGGTCAGCGGCGGCACTGCGGTGCGCCGTCCGATCCAGACCGGTGTCAGCAGCCTGGGCGAAGTTGAAATCGTCTCCGGCCTGCAGCCGGGCGAGAAGATCGTTGTCTCCGGCGCGGATCTGTTCGGTGACATCGAACGCGTGTCGATCAATTGATAGGGGCCGGGATTGGGGAGTCGGGAATCGTGATTGGAAACAGCTGCAGGCGTCCGGGTTGTCGTGAGCCCTGCCGTCCACGCTGCAACCCTCGAACTCCCTCCCCCATCGCCGGACCTGGCTCCACCCATTCAAACGCAGTCCCAGCACCCCGCTCCCGCTCCACCTTCCACATTCCCCGTCGCTGAAAGGAATACCCATGCTCCATATGCAATCCGTCTCCAAGGTCTTCCGTACCGAGCAGGTCGAAACCCATGCGCTGCGTTCGCTGGACCTGCATGTGCGCGAAGGCGAATTCGTCGCGGTCACCGGCCCGTCGGGCTCAGGCAAGACCACCTTCCTCAACATCGCAGGCCTGCTGGAAACCTTCACCAGCGGCCAGTACCTGCTTGATGGCCAGGACGTCAGCCACCTCGGCGACGACGCCCGCTCGCGCCTGCGCAACCAGAAGATCGGCTTCATCTTCCAGGGCTTCAACCTGATCCCCGACCTCAACCTGTTCGACAACGTCGATGTGCCGCTGCGCTACCGCGGCATGCCTTCGGCCGAGCGCAAGCAGCGCATCGAGAAGGCCTTGAGCGATGTCGGTCTGGGTTCGCGCATGAAGCACTACCCGGCCGAACTGTCCGGCGGTCAGCAGCAGCGTGCCGCTATCGCACGTGCCCTGGCGGGCAGCCCGCGCCTGCTGCTGGCCGACGAACCGACCGGTAACCTGGATACGCAGATGGCACGTGGCGTGATGGAACTGTTGGAGGAGATCAACAGCCAGGGCACCACCATCGTCATGGTGACCCATGATCCGGAACTGGCTGCACGTGCCCAGCGCAACGTGCACATCGTCGACGGCCAGGCCACCGACCTGATCCGCGAGCCGGTGCTGGCCCACGCCGCGCGCATCGCCGCCGTTGCCGACAACCAGGGCTGATCCCGCGCATGTCGCTGTTCGCCTACCACCTCCGCCAAGGCCTGCGCAGCCTGCGCCGCACCCCCGTGCTGACCGCACTGATGGTGCTGTCGATTGCGATGGGCATTGGCGCGTCGATGACCACACTGACAGTGAAGCACCTGCTCTCGGGCGATCCACTGCCCGGACGCAGTGGGCAGATCTATTACCCGCAGGTGGATGCATCGACGCGCGGCGAGCGGGCGCGGCGCGAGCCATTGGACATGCTCGACTACACCTCGGCGACCGACCTGTGGCGTGACGGTCCGGCCGATCGCAAGGCTTTGGTGGTGGACAGCCCCGTCAAGTTGTCCGCTCCCGGTAGCCAAGTGCCGGCGATGATGACCACGTTGCTGTCCACCACCGCCGATTTTTTCCCGATGTTCCAGGCACCTATGGCCTACGGTGCCGGCTGGTCGGCCGAGGATGACCAGCGCCGCGCCCGCGTGGCCGTGATCTCCTCGGAGTTGAACCAGCGTCTGTTCGACGGCAAGGACAGCACCGGCAAGATGCTGCGCATCCGCGACAGCGAAGTACGCATCATCGGCGTGCTCAAGCCGTGGCGCCCTTCACCGCTGTTCTACACCGTGGCCGGTGGCCGCTTCGCGCAGGGCGACACCGCCGACTACTACCGTCCAGTCGAAGACGTGATGGTGCCGTTCTACACCGGCCTGCAGATCAACGCCGGCAACTTCCGCCAGTTCACCTGCAACACGCTGCCGGAGAAGCCCGGCCACCTGGAAAACACCGATTGCGTATGGCTGCAACTGTGGGTGCAGCTGGACAGCGCAGCAAAGGTTGCTGCCTACCAGCAGCACCTGCAGGCCTATGTACAGCAGCAACAACAGCTGGGCCGCATCAGCCAGCCCGAGCTGGTGCGCCTGCGCAGCCTGATGGAGTGGATGGACTTCAACGGCGTGGTACCGCGTGACGTCAAGCTGCAGGCGTGGATGGCACTGGCCTTCCTGGTGATCTGCCTGTTCAACACCATCGGCCTGCTGCTGGCCAAGTTCCTGCGTCGCACCGGCGAGATCGGTGTGCTGCGTGCCCTGGGTGCCACCCGCGCGATGGTGTTCCAGCAGTGCCTGATCGAGGCGGCATTGATCGGCGTTGGCGGTGCGGCGCTGGGGCTGCTGTTCACCCTGGTCGGCTTGTGGAGCATCCGCCAGCAACCACTGGCCTACGCCGACATGGTGCAGCTGGACATGACCATGCTTGGCCTCACGTTCGCCACCGCGGTAACCACCACCGTTCTTGCTGGACTGCTGCCGGCGCTGCGCGCCGCCCGCATTGATCCGGCCCTGCAGATCAAGGCGCTGTAAGCGATGACCCTGGACATCAAACCCATCATCAGCACGTTGTCGCGGCACCGCATCGCCGCCAGCCTGATCGTGCTGGAAATCGCACTGGCCTGCGCCGTGCTGTGCAATGCCCTGTTCCTGGCCGCATCGCGGATGGAGCTGATCGGCATGAACAGCGGCGTCGACGAGGCCTCCATCGCAACACTGAGCCTGCTCGACTGTGAGTCCTGCAGCGAGGTGGACATCAACAGCCGCTGGCTGCAGCAGCTGCGCGGCCAGGCCGGCGTGCAGGCGGTGGGCGTCCTCAATGCCGTGCCGTTCGGCCAGCGCGCCGGCACCGCCGGCGTCTCGCTGGATCAGGAAGGCAAGCACCATGGCGGCGTGCCACATTTCTACCTGATGGATGCGGGCGCCATCGATGCCTTGCAGTTGAAGCCGGTACAGGGCCGCATGTTCAGCGATGCCGACTACCAGCCGGTGGAGAACTTCCTGCCCGCGCACGCGCAGGTCTGGATCACCCAGGCCTTTGCCAGGCATCTGTGGCCGGGCCAGGACCCGCTGGGCAAGCAGCTGTGGATGGGCGACTACCAGCTCACCGTTGCCGGCGTGCTGGCACATTTCTCACGGCCGGACCCGGGCCGCAGCGAGAACGGCCTGGCCGGCATGGAGTGGTCGGTGATCGTACCGGTGACCTCCGATGCACAGGCTGGCACCTATGTGATCCGCGCCAATCCGCGTGACCTGCAGCGCATCGTCAGCGACGCCGTCGCCGCCGCGCCCAAGGTCACGCCGGAGGCGATCATCTCCGCCGACTACAGCAAGCCGCTGCAGGAACTGCGCGAGGTCTACTTCCAGCAGGACCGCAGCATGACCCGACTGCTGCTGGGCATCTGCCTGGTGATGTTGCTGGTCACCGCGCTGGGCATCATCGGCCTGGCCAGCTTCTGGGTGCAGCAACGCACCAAGCAGATCGGCGTGCGCCGCGCATTGGGCGCAACCCGGCGCCAGATCATCAGCTACTTCCAGACCGAAAACCTGCTGCTGACCACGGCCGGCATCGCCATCGGCATGTTGCTGGCCTACGCCGGCAACCAACTGCTGATGACGTACTTCGAAATTCCCCGGCTGCCGCTGTATTACCTCCCGCTGGGTGCCGTACTGCTGTTCCTGCTGGGCCAGGCCGCTGTTATCGGCCCTGCCCTGCGCGCCGCATCCATCCCGCCCATCGTCGCCACGCGCAGCGCCTGAGCTGCCAAGGATCGTCCATGTTCAGTTACTACTTCAAACTTGCGCTGCGCAGCTTCGGCCGCAACAAGATCCTGACCGCACTGATGGTGTTGGCCATCGCGCTCGGCATCGGTGCGGCGATGACCACCTTGACGGTGTTCAAGGTGCTGTCCGGTGACCCGATTCCGCACAAGAGTGATCGTCTGTTCTATGTGCAGCTGGACCCTTATACCAAGGAAGGCTACAAGCCGGGCGAAGAGCCCGAGATGCAGATGACGCGCTTCGACTCCGAAGAACTGCTACGGCAGAAGAAGGCGCCGCGCCAGGCAATGATGACCGGCGGTAGCGGCATCGTCGATCCGCGGGTGGATGCGCTCAAGCCCTTCAGCATCAGCATGCGCTACACCTCGGCCGACTTCTTCCCGATGTTCGATACGCCGTTCGCGTTCGGCCAGGGCTGGAGCAGCGACGAGGATCAGGGTCGCAGTCGCGTCGCGGTGATCAGCGACACCCTCAATGACAAATTGTTCAAGGGCGAAAACAGCGTCGGCAAGGAAGTGCTGGTCGAAGGCAATGCCATGCGCATCGTCGGCGTGCTCAAGGAGTGGAAGCCTGCTCCCAAGTTCTACGATCTGTACTCGGGCAAGTTCGACTCCGAGGAAGATGTCTACCTGCCCTTCAGCACTGCGCTGGAGCTCAAGCTGGGCCGCAATGGCAGCATGAACTGCTTCGGCCGCGAGCTGGTCAATGACGCCACCGCAGTGAACGTGCCGTGCTCGTGGATCCAGTACTGGGTCGAGCTGAACTCGCCAGGTGATGCCAAAGACTTCAAGGCCTACCTGGACAACTACTCCGAGCAGCAGCGCGCTGCTGGCCGCTTCGAGCGCCCAGCCAATACCCGCCTGCGTGATGTCATGGACCTGATGGAATACCGCAATGCAGTGCCGGGCGACGTGCGCCTGCAGATGTGGTTGGCCTTCGGCTTCCTGCTGGTCTGCCTGGTCAATACCGTTGGCCTGCTGCTGGCCAAGTTCCTGCGTCGCAGCGGCGAGATCGGCGTGCGCCGTGCACTGGGCGCCAGTCGCGCCGAAATCTTCAAGCAGTGCCTGATCGAGGCCGGCACGATTGGCCTGGCCGGCGGCCTGCTCGGACTGGTGTTCGCCTTGTTGGGCCTGTGGGCGGTACGCCAGCGGCCGGCCGAATACGCCTCGCTCGCCCACCTGGATGGCTCGATGCTGCTGGTCACCTTCGCCCTGGCGGTGTTGGCCAGCATGCTCGCCGGCATCCTGCCTGCCTGGCGCGCCATGCAGGTAACCCCGGCACTGCAGCTCAAGAGCCAGTAACGCCATTTCCCCCTCCCTTGCGCAACGCGCAGGGGAAGGCTGGGGAGGGGTGCTTTTGGTAGTAGCAACGCCCTCGCCTCATTCCATAAACCCCATTCCCAGCTCCACGCTTCCCCGGAGAAACCTCATGGAAATCCGTCCCATCCTCTCCACGCTGTCGCGGCACAAGACTGCCGCTGCACTGATCGTGCTGGAGATCGCGCTGAGCTGCGCCATCATCTGCAATGCACTGTTCATCGTGTCGCAGCGCATCGACGCCATGCAGCTGGCGAGCGGCATCGATGACAACCAGCTGATCGAGATCGGCCTGAGCGGCATTGGTGAGCAGGTTGATGCCGACGCCCGCACTGCCGAGGACATCGCCTCGCTGCGCGGCATCCCCGGCGTCGAGAGCGTGGCCATCGTCAACCAGCTGCCGTTCCAGGGCGGCTCCTGGAACACCTCGCTGGCAGCCACCGCGGAGCCAGAAGCGCAGTCGATCAATGGTGCCCAGTACATGGTGGGCGAGAACGCGCTCAAGACCCTGGGAGTCAAGCTGGTCGCCGGCCGCGATTTCAATGCCGATGAATACCAGAGCAGCGATGTACTGGAGAAGGTGGAAGACCTGGGCAAGCTGAAAGCACCGGCCATTCTCACCGAAGCCATGGCCAAGCAGTTCTTCCCGGATGGCAATGCGGTGGGCAAGACCCTGTACATGGCGAACATCCCGGTGACCGTGGTGGGCGTGGCGCAGACCCTGCTGCGGCCGAACATGCAGAACAACAACCGCACCCACTCGCTCATCTTTCCGATCCGCATGAACTTCTCCAACGGCGGCCGCTACATCCTGCGCGTCACCGACCCGAGCCGTCGCAATGAGGTGTTGAAGCAGGCATTGGCGACGCTGGACAAGAACGATCCCAACCGTCTGGTCTGGACCAAACAGACCGTTGAAGAAAAGCGTGCCAAGAACTTCGCCAATGACCGCGACATGATCGGCCTGCTGTTGATCGTCAGCGGCCTGCTGTTGCTGGTGACCGCGCTGGGCATCATCGGCCTGGCCAGCTTCTGGGTGCAGCAGCGCACCAAGCAGATCGGCATCCGTCGTGCCCTAGGGGCGACCCGCGCGCAGATCCTGCGTTACTTCCAGACCGAGAACTTCCTGCTGGCCGGCATCGGCATCGTGGTCGGCATGCTGCTGGCCTACCTGCTCAACCAATGGCTGATGGGCCGCTACGAGCTGCCGCGCCTGCCGCTGCTGTACCTGCCGGTAGGCGCGGTGCTGCTGTGGTTGCTGGGTCAGATCGCGGTGTTCGGTCCGGCGCGCAAGGCGGCATCGATTCCGCCGGCGGTGGCCACCCGCAGCACCTGATCCGTCGATTAAAGGAAGGGACATGTTCGGCTATTACCTGCAACTGGCCTGGCGCGGCTTCGGTCGCAACAAGGTGCTGACCACCTTGATGGTGCTGACCATCGCGGTAGGTATAGGTGCGACCATGACCACCCTTGGCCTGTACTTCGTATTGTCAGGGGATCCGATACCAGGCAAGAGCCGGCAGCTGTTCTACCCGCAGCTGGAACCGCGCAGCCTGGGCAAGGACGCTACGCTGGAATCGGCTCCCTTGGCGCAGGTGACCCGCTACGATGCCGAGGAGTTGCTACGACAGAAGCGCGCGGATCGGCAGGCGCTGATGTCGGCCGGCTCGGTAACGGTGTTGCCTGCTGGCAACGCCGCACAACCGTTCCGGATGATGGCGCGCTACACCTCGGCTGACTTCTTCCCGATGTTCGAGGTGCCACTGGCCTCAGGCAACAGCTGGAGCGCTGCCGACGATGATGGCCGAGCGCTGGTTGCAGTCATCGACCGCAAGCTGGCGCAACGGCTGTACGGCACGGAGGACGCCATCGGCAAGCAGCTGCGCCTGCCGCAAGGTGTGTTCCAGGTGGTCGGCGTGCTTGGCAACTGGAAGCCGACACCACGCTTCTATGACCTGACCAGCCAGCGCTATGGCGGTGACGAACAGGTCCTGCTGCCGTTCTCCACCTCGCGCGCACTGACCTTGGATACCCAGGGCAGCATGACCTGCTGGGGCAGCAGCGAAGAGGGCGAAGGCAATCGCGGCCTCACCGCACCCTGTGCCTGGCTGCAGTACTGGGTGGAGCTGGACACGGCAGACAAGGCGCGCGACTACCTGAAATACCTGGCTGACTATTCCGACAGCCAGCGTGCCAGTGGCCGCTTCGAGCGCCCCACCAATGTGCGCCTGCATGACGTGATGGGCTGGCTGGATTTCAATCGCATCGTACCCAACGACGTGCGCCTGCAGATGTGGCTGGCGTTCGGCTTCCTGCTGGTCTGCCTGATCAACACGGTGAGCCTGCTGCTGGCCAAGTTCCTGCGCCGCAGTGGCGAAATCGGCATACGCCGGTCGCTGGGCGCTTCGCGTACGGACATCTTCAAACAATGCCTTGTCGAAGCCGGCTCCATCGGGCTGGCCGGCGGCGTGCTGGGGCTGGGTTTCGCGGCAATCGGCCTGTGGCTGATCCGCCAGCAACCGGATGAGTATGCACAGTTGGCGCGGATGGACATCAGCACCTTGTGGATGACTTTCGTTCTGGCCGTTGGCGTGAATCTGCTGGCGGGGCTGTTGCCCGCCTGGCGGGCAATGCAGATCCCCCCCGCGTTGCAGCTCAAGAGCCAATGACGCGATGGCATTGAACCCATCCAATGACCAACGGCAGCTTGCGTCACCACGGAGAACACCCTTGGACATCCTCCCCACACTGTCGATGCTGTCCCGGCACAAGATTGCCGCGCTGCTGGTCATATTCGAGATCGCGATCAGCTGCGCCATCATCTGCAATGCGGTTTTCATCATCAGCAACCGCATTGCGCAGATCCAGCTGCACAGCGGCGTGGCCGAGGACGAGCTGGTCTACCTGGCCACCAGCAGCCTGTTGCCGGACGTCAACTACGAAGCCCTGCGCAAGCAGGATCTGGCCGCACTTGCTGCCGTCCCCGGCGTAAAGGCCGTCAGCAGCATCAACCAGATTCCGTATGGCGACAATGTCTGGGGCTCGGGCATACGCCTGCAGCCGGACCAGAACCGCCCCAGCGTGCATGCCTCCAACTACATGGACGACGGCGAACTGCTGCCAACGTTCGGCCTGCATCTGCGCGAAGGCCGTGGCTTCAAGCCCGACGAATATCTGGAGAACAGCGCCTTGTCTGCTGGCGACGGCGCCGCATTGGTGCCCAGCGTGCTGTTGAGCCAGTCGCTGGCCACGTTTCTGTTTCCAGACGGCAAGGCGGTGGGCAGCAACATCTATGTCTGGGGCAGCAAGCCGACCCGTGTGGTTGGCGTGATCGAGGACCTGCTGGCTCCGGGCGACGCCACAGCGTTCGGCAACCGCTTCAACAGCATGGTGTTCCCGGTCCGCGTCTCCAACGGCGCCTATGCGCTGCGCACCAGTCCGGAGCAGCGGCAGGCCGTGCTCAAGGCCGCCATTGCGGCACTCAACCAGGCCGACCCCAACCGCATCATCGAGCAACAGGGCACACTGGCGCAGGTGCGCGAGGACTTCCATCACCGCGACCGCTCGGTGGTCTGGCTGCTGCTGGCAGTGAGCATCGCGCTGCTGGCAGTAACCGCATTCGGCATCGTTGGCCTTGCCAGTTTCTGGGTGCAGCAGCGCACCCGCCAGATCGGCATACGTCGCGCACTGGGCGCTACCCGCAAGCACATCCTTCGCTCCTTCCAGCTGGAAAACCTGCTGCTGAGCAGTGCCGGCATCGTCCTTGGCCTGGTACTGGCCTATGCGTTGAACCTGGTGTTGATGAGCCAGTACGAGCTGCCGCGCCTGCCGCTGATCTACCTACCCATCGCAGCGCTGCTGCTGTTGCTGCTGGGCCAACTCGCCGTGCTCGGCCCCGCTCGACGCGCAGCGGCCGTCCCACCAGCGGTAGCCACGCGTGCCGCCTGATCCTCTTCCAATGTTCACCGGAGTCTCCTCGATGAAAGCCAAGCTGCCGTCCCTGCTGCTGATCCTGTACTCGCTGCTGGTGATCCCCGCGCATGCAGCCGATGCCGACAACCGCAACCTGCACGACACCATCGCCGCACTCGACCACGGCATGTTCGACAGCTTCAACCACTGCAGCGATCCGGCCCAGTTCGAGAAGCATGCGGCCTATTTCGATACGGCGGTCGAGTTCTACCACGACAATGGCGGTGTCACCTGGACCCGCGACGCCATGCTGGCGAACACCCGCAAGCATGCCTGCGGCAACTACACCCGGCAGTTGCTGCCAGGCACGCTGGAGGTATTCCCGATCAAGGACTTCGGCGCCATCGAACAAGGCCAGCACCAGTTCTGCGATCTGAAGGGCGAACACTGTGATGGCGTGGCCGACTTCGTCATCATCTGGCGCCTGCGCGATGGTCAATGGCAGGCGACGCGAGTACTGAGTTACGCGCACCGCGCAGCAGCCGCAGAGCCAGCGCGATGAACTACACGCTGGAAACCGGCCTGCGTGGTTGCATCCGCCACCCAAGGACGATGGCGCTGGTCGTACTGACCCTGGCCCTGGGCCTGGCCTCGGTGATGACCATGCTGACCCTGCTGTCGGTATTGGCCGCCGATCCGCTGCCCGGCATCAGCCAGAACCTGCATCTGGCCTGGGCAGACTCGCGCGAGGCGGCGAAAAGTGGTGAAAGCGACAGCTACGGTGACGGCTCACCGGTGCCGCCGCTGTGGAAGCTGGCCGACATACAGGCGATGCGCCAGCTACGCCCGGATGTCCCGCAAGTGGCCTTGCTCACTGCCCCGCTGACCGTCAGCAACACCGACAGGACGCTCAGCAAGAACGTTTCGGCCAGCCTGGCCGTCGGCCCGATGCTGCAGGTATTCGGCGTACCGCTGCGCTACGGGCGTTCCTGGACCGCGGAAGAAGAGGCCGCACGCACACCGGTGGTGATCATCAGCCGCGCGCTCAGCCAGCACTTGCTGGGGCGCGAAGACGGCACCGGCGCCGAGATCCGTTTGGGCAAGCACAACTTCCGCGTCATCGGCATCAGCGAGCGTTGGGCGCTGCGCCCGCGCCCGCATTTCCTGCCTTCAAACAATGCAGGTTGGGAAGGCGATGGCGATGAACTGTTCGCGCCCGCCGAAGCGGTGCTGGCTTCGGGTGCGGAGATCACCAGCACCCGCATCTGTGATGGCGACGGCTTCGGCGGCTTCCGCTTCGATCAGATCGATACCCAGCAATGCCGGTGGCTGGTGCTGTGGGCAGAACTGAAGGATGCACAGCAACGCCACAACTACGCACAAAGCCTGCAGAACTTTGCCGCTGATCGTCATGCCGCCGGTATCTTCGCGCGTGCATCCAACACCCGTCTGCAGTCGATGGCGCAGTGGCTGCACAGCAACCGCGTGGTGCCGGACAGCGTGCGCTTGAACCTGTGGCTTGCGGCAGGTTTGCTGGTGTTGTGCCTGGTCAATGTCGCCGGCCTGCTGGCAGCGCGCTTCCTGCGCCGTGCCGGTGAGCACGGCGTGCGCCGGGTGCTGGGTGCACCACGCCGCGCGATCATCGCCGCCTGTCTGGTCGAATCCACGCTGGCAGGCTTGTTGGGCGGATTGCTGGCGTTGCCGCTGACGTTGGGCGGCCTGTGGCTGATGCGGCAACAAGGAGAAGCCTACTCATCCCTGGCCCGGCTGAGCCCAGCGCTGTTTGCAGCCCTGCTGTTGATGGCGGTTGTGACGGGTGTGGTCGTTGGACTGCTACCCGCCATCCGTGCCGCACGTCAGGAACCTGCGTTGCAGGTCAAAACCCTATGAACAAGGCCAAGGCATGAATCCCCTGCTCTCCTCCATGCGCCGCCAGCCGCTGATGCCCTGGTTGATCGTGCTGCAGATCACCGTGGCCTGCGCCATCCTGTGCAATACCCTGTTCCTGCTGGCACAGCAGGCAGGGCCACTGTTGATCGACGACGGCATCGCCGACAAGGAAGTCATCGTCATCGACCAGATCGTGCGCCCGGATGGCAATTGGACCAGTGCGCAAGCCAGCGCCGGTGCCGATGCCCTGGCAGCGATTCCCGGCGTGAAGCGCGCCACCGCCGTGGTCGGCGCACCGATGCGCGAGACCTTGACCATGGTCTACGACCTCAAGTCGGCCAACGGCCCCGCCGTGCAGGCCAGTGGCTTCATTGGAACGAAACTGATCGACACGCTGGGCCTGCAGCTCAGCCGTGGCCGCGACTTCCTCGCCGACGAATACGCCGACCTGCAGCTCGGTGACGACGCCAACACTGCAAGCACGCCCATCATCATCACCGAGGCGTTGGGCCGAATCCTGTTCGACGGCAACCCGGTCGGGCAGACACTCACCTCCGGCGATGGCAGCAGCCACTATGTAGTCGTCGGTGTTGTCGCCCACCTGCTGCGCTACCAGCTCAGCGAGCTGGACGATGGAAAGGCAGAGTACGCCATCCTGTTGCCACGGCGTCCGGCAGGCTTGCCGCTACTGAGTTTCGTGGTGCGCGCCGAAGCCGATCAGCGCGATGCGGTGATCACGGCCGTGCCTGGCGTACTGCAGGCGGTCTATGCCGGGCAGATGGCAAAAAGCTTCAACCCGGTCGTGTCCAGCTACGAGCAGTTGCGCAGCAACGGCATGCGCAACCGCCGCGCCGCGGTGTGGCTGCTGCTCACGGTCAACGCGGTTGTCGCCACCATCACCCTGATCGGCATCGCCAGCCTCAGCGGCTACTGGATACAGCAACGCACCCGCCAGATCGGCATCCGCCGCGCCCTGGGTGCCACCCGCAGCCAGGTGATGCGCCACTTCCTCGCCGAGAACCTGCTGCTGACCGTCGGCGGGCTGCTGATCGGCCTGCTGCTGGCGTTGCTGATCAACCAGTGGTTGATGCAGCATTACGAGCTGCCACGGCTGCCATGGGGGTATCTGTTGGCTGCCGGCGGCTTGATGCTGCTGCTCGGGCAAGTAGCGGTCGCGGCACCGGCACGGCGTGCAGCGCAATTGCCACCTGCCAGCGCGACCCGCAGCGTGTAATGTGCTGACTTCAGCGCCCGCGCTGCGTCCCCCAATCTTCTTCTGCGACAACTGATGCCACAGATCCTGATCATCGACGACAACACCGCCGTGGCCACCGCGCTGGATGTGCTGTTCTCCCTGCACGACATCGACACCCGCCACGCCACCTTGCCCGAACAGGGCCTGGCGATGCTGGCCGAACATGAATTCGATCTAGTCCTGCAGGACATGAACTTCACCGCCGACACCACCTCCGGCGAGGAAGGCCAGGATCTGTTCCGGCGCATCCGCCAGGCCCACCCGGACCTGCCGGTGATCCTGCTCACCGCGTGGACGCACCTGGACAGCGCGGTGGAGCTGGTCAAGGCCGGCGCCTCCGACTACCTGGCCAAGCCCTGGGACGATGGCCGCCTGCTGACCACGGTCAACAACCTGCTGGAACTGGCCGAAGCACGCCGCGAACTGGCCCGTCGCCGCGCCCGCGAGCAGCGCCAGCAACAGGCCCTGCACGACCGCTACGACCTGCGCGGGCTGGTATTCGCCGACCCGTCCAGCGAGCGCATCATCGCCCTCGCCTGCCAGGTTGCACGCTCGGAGCTGCCGGTGCTGATCACCGGCCCCAATGGTGCCGGCAAGGAGAAGATCGCCGAGATCATCCAGGCCAACTCCGCCCATAAGAAAGGCCCGTTTGTGGCGCTGAACTGCGGCGCCATTCCTTCTGAACTGATCGAGGCCGAGCTGTTCGGTACCGAGGCTGGTGCCTATACCGGTGCCAACAAGGCCCGCGAAGGCAAGTTCGAGGCGGCCGATGGCGGCACCTTGTTCCTGGACGAAATCGGCAACCTGTCGCTGACCGGGCAGATGAAGCTGCTGCGGGTTCTGGAAACCGGCCGGTTCGAGCGGCTGGGGTCCAATCGCGAGCGACAGGTAAAGGTGCGCGTGGTCAGCGCCACCAATGCCGACCTTCCAGCGATGATCCGCGCCGGCAGCTTCCGCGAGGATCTCTACTACCGGCTCAATACAGTCGAACTCAGCCTGCCGCCGCTGGCCGAGCGCCGCGAGGACATCCTGCCATTGGCGCAGTACTTCCTCGCCGATGGCAAACCCTTGTCTGCGCCAGCGCTGCAGGCGCTGCAGCGTCATAACTGGCCGGGCAATGTGCGCGAGCTGCGCAATGTGATCCAACGCGCCGCCCTGCTCGCGCAGGGCCCGCGTATAGAAGTTGCCGACCTGAACCTGCCACGTGCGCCAGCACGTCCAACCGCAGCTGCCGACGAGCCCGACCGCGAGCACATCGTCAGCGCACTGGAACGTGCTGGTGGCGTCATCGCCCAGGCCGCCGCCGAGCTCGGCCTGAGCCGGCAGGCGCTGTACCGCCGCATGGATCGCCACGGCATCCCGCGCGAGTGAGCACACATCTGTGAAAACGCGTTCTTTCACCTTCACCCTGTTCCTGCGCCTGCTGCCGGTGCTGGCACTTGCTGCGGCCTTGCCGTGGTTCCTGGCCTACTGGATGGACCGTGGCTGGGTGGTCGTGTGCGTTTCCACCGTGCTGCTGCTGGCGGCAATGTGGTGGGCCCTGAGCCGCGCCACCGCGCCGATCCGTTCACTGCTGCGGGCACTGGCCGGCACCACCAGCAGTTACCGCGATGGCGAGTTCAACTTCGGCGTGCATTGGCGCGGACATGATGAGTTCGCGCAGTTGGTGCAAGCGCATGCCGAGCTGGGTGATGTGCTGCGCGAGCAGCGGCAATCGCTGGTGCAACGCGAGCTGCTGCTCGACACCATGGTGCAGAACACACCGGTGGCGATGCTGCTGCTTACCGATGGTGGCGATGGCGTGCAACGGGTGACCTTCTCCAATACTGCGGCGCGCAAGCTGCTGCATGGTGGCTGGAAGCTGGAAGGCCAGCGCATGCATGAGCTGCTGGAAAACATGCCGATCGAGCTGCGCAATGCCATCGCCCGTGGCGGCGACAGCCTGTTCGCGGTGCGTGACCCGGACGCAGCCGAAGATGATGATGACGATGAGCAGATCTACCACTTGTCGCGCCGCGCCTTCCATTTGAATGGCCGCCCGCACGAGTTGCTGCTGCTGCGCCTGCTCACTGCCGAACTTCGCCGCCAGGAAGTGCAGACCTGGAAGAAGGTGATCCGCGTGATCAGCCACGAACTCAACAATTCGCTGGCGCCGATTGCCTCGCTGGCACACTCCGGCGCTGAGCTGGTGCGGCGCGGCCGCCATGATCGGCTGGAAGATATCTTCGGCACGGTGGAAGAGCGCGCGCGTCATCTGGAAGGTTTCATTCGTGGCTACGCGCGCTTTGCCAAGCTGCCACAGCCACAGCTGCAGACCGTGGCCTGGAGCCAGTTCCTGCATGGCCTGCAGCAGCAGATCAGCTTCCGCATGGCGCCGATGGTCGATGAGCAGTACAGCCGCCTGGATCAATCACAGTTCTCGCAGGCGCTGCTGAACCTGCTGAAGAATGCGCATGAAGCCGGTGCTGACAATGGCGCCCAAGATGATTCGGTTGAGGTGCGTATCGCGCGACTGCCGAACTGGCTGCGCATCGAAGTCCTGGATCGTGGCACCGGCATGAACGAAGCCGTGCTGCAGAACGCGTTGATGCCGTTCTATTCGACCAAGCGCAATGGCACGGGTCTGGGTTTGGCATTGACCCGCGAGATCATCGAAGCGCACGGCGGCCGCATCTCACTGCAGAACCGCAAGGACGGCGGCCTGTGCGTGGCGATCCTGTTGCCTCACGACTAGGCGATTGTGAATGCGATTGTGGGAGCGGCGTAAGCCGCGAAGCTGGCAGACCGTCAGTCACAGATTACCGGGCAAATTTGGAGAACTGTGGCTTCGCGGCTTACGCCGCTCCCACAAGAAATGGCTTGTACCTATGCCAACCGCCGCTGCATCGCCAGCCGCAGCTCCATCGGAAAACCCGCCGCTGCCTCGGCCGCCATCACTTCGCGCATGCCTGCACTCCAGTCCTGCGACGCCCATTCGCCGAAGCCTTCGCTGGCATAGAAGGGCGCGTTCCAGGCCACGTCGCCCAGGGTAGTGAGCACCGCCCGCTGATGTCCGGACGCCCTTGCCTGCTGCAATGCGTGTCGCAGCAAGGCACGACCCAAGCCTTTGCGGCCATGCGCTGGAGCAACATCCATCTGCTGGACATGGAAATCCTCGCCCAGCTCACCCGCCATCAGGTAGCCCGTCAGTTCCTGCTCGCAAGCAACCACCCACAGCATTCCACGTTGCCAAGCCCGTTCAAACAACTGTGGTTCGGTTGGACTCGCAGCAAACACCTGGGCAGCCGGATGCCCACACAAGCGCTCGCCCGCCTGCGCTTCGATCAACGGCAGCAGCGCGAGCTCAGCGCGCTGCGCCAATCTTGGCTCAGGACTTTTTGACAGGACGTACCCAGCCTTCAATCGTCTGCTGGCGCGTACGCGCCACCGTCAGCTGGCCTGCCGGTGCATTGCGGGTGATCACCGAACCTGCACCAATTGTCGCTCCATCCTCGATCGTCAACGGCGCCACCAGCGAGCTGTTGGAACCAACAAACACCTTGTCGCCAATCGTGGTCTGGAACTTGTTCACGCCATCGTAGTTGCAGGTAATGGTCCCGGCGCCGATGTTGGTGCCGCTGCCGATCACCACGTCGCCCAGGTAGGTGAGGTGGTTGGCCTTGCTGCCCTTGCCCAATGTCGCCTTCTTGGTTTCCACGAAGTTGCCCACGTGCACACCATCGGCCAGCAAGGTCCCCGGACGCAGGCGTGCGAACGGGCCAATCTGGGCCGCACCTTCGCTGATCACGCCTTCCAGATCACAATGCGGGCGCACTTCGGTGCCAGCGCCAAGTTTGACGTCCTTGAGCCGCACGAAGGCACCGATGCTGACGCCGTCGCCCAGCTCGACCTCGCCTTCCAGGATGACGTTGGCATCGATCTGTACATCGCGGCCAACCTTCACCGTACCGCGCTGATCAAAACGCGACGGGTCCAGCAAGCGCGCGCCCTGCTCGCACAGCGCCTTGGCTGCACGCAGCTGCCAGGCACGCTCCAGCTGCGACAGCTGCCAGGGATCGTTTGCGCCTTCAGCTTCCTGCGCATCGGCAACCAGCACCAGTTCGGCCGGCGCGTATTCGTTGGCGGCCGAGGCAAACACGTCGGTCAGGTAGTACTCGCCCTGCGCGTTGCTGTTGGACAGACCCGACAACCAGCGACGCAGCGCGGTGGATTCGGCAGTGATGATGCCGGTGTTTACCGTGCGGATGCGCTTCTGCTCATCGCTGGCGTCTTTCTGCTCGACGATGGCTGCGACCTTGCCTTCGGCATCACGGACGATACGGCCGTAGCCGTTGGGGTCATCCAGCTCGGCCACCAGCACGGCCAGGCGCGGGCCGTTGTTCAACAGCGCGCTCAGCGTCTGTGCGCGCATCAACGGCACATCGCCGTACAGCACCAGCACCTGCGCGGTATCTGGCACCTGCGGCATCGCCTGTTGTACGGCATGGCCGGTGCCCAATTGCTGGCTCTGTTCGGCCCACAGCAGGTCCTGCTGATCGACGAAGGCCGCACGTACGGCGTCGCCACCATGGCCGTAGACCACGTGGATACCGGCTGGCTGCAGTTCGCGCGCGGTAGCAATCACGTGGGCCAACATCGGTTGCCCGGCGATGGGCTGAAGTACCTTGGGCAACAGCGATTTCATGCGCTTGCCGGCGCCCGCGGCGAGGATGATGACGTGCAGCGGCTGGGTCATGCGTACAGCTTCCTTCGAGAGTCTCTGGATTCTAAGCGCAAGGAGGTAGCATTGCAGGCCATCACTCGAACCGCCGCGTCCATGACTCTGTTCCGCCAAAGTGGCCAGTACATCGCCATCGGCCTGCTGCAACTGCTGCTGGACTGGGCGGTGTTTGTCACCGCCACCGCGCTGGGCCTGCCGGCCGCACCAGGCAATCTGCTTGGGCGCAGCAGCGGTGCCTTGCTTGGCTTCTGGCTCAATAGCCGCTACACCTTTGCCACGCAAGGCGAGCGGCGCCATGGCTGGAAGCGGTTTGCCCGATACTTTGCGTTGTGGCTGTTCATGACTGCGATGAGTACATGGTTGGTCGATTGGGTGACCGGCTCACTGGGCCTGCAATACGCGTGGCTGGCCAAGCCCGTGGTCGAAGCGGGGCTGGCCTTGGCCACCTTCTTCCTGTTGCGGCACTTGGTCTTTCGCTGAGTCAGCTGCTGGCCCAGTCCAGTGCGGCCAACCGCCAGCGCCACAGAGCCGTCGGCTGATAGCGCAGCGTGAGCACATGCGTACCAGCCGGTACGCAGACAGCACGGAACAATCCGTTTGCACGCAGCAGCGGCAAGGCTTGGCCACCTGCCTCCGCCTCCCATCCCGGCGCATACACCTCATTGATGACCACCCAGGCCGGCGCCTGGGCCACAACCTGCAATACGACACTGCTGGCGAGGTAAGCCTGCTCCGTCACCTGTGCTGCGCCGGCAGATGAATCCGCGCAATCCGCCTGCGCGTCATCCGGCAGCCAGACGGTTTGCGTGAACGCGGTTACGTTGAATTCCGCAGCGGGCGGCTGATCCCCTGAATACCGGCGCACCTCGCGCGGATTCAACACGCGCGGCAGCCCCCCCTCTCGACGCATCGCATAGGTTTGCCCAGCATCCTGCGCCACGCCGCCAGGGAATTCCTGCTCCGCCACCACCCAGCGCAGCCCAAGCAGATCGTACAGTGGCGCGGACATATCCTTGGCCCACGCTGTGGGCGGTACATCCTGCACACGGCCCCCCGGATACTCCGGCATGCCCACCATCTGCTGGTAGTCGGCGGCCAGCAGCGGGTTGTACCCATTCACCAAGGGCAGCGCATGCAATGCCGCACCGTTGGTGAACGCAGGGTTGCCAAACACCATGGCCCGCGTGGGGATACCTGGCCCCCGTTCCGATGCCAGCAACCTGTACGCACGTTGCGCCGCGCCACCACGATCGGCATCCAGCACCGGCCTGCTGCTGCTCCCGGTATTGAAATTCGCCGCGACATTGAAGAGCAGCATGTCCACTACAACCAGCGCAATCACTATGCCCGCACGCGGCGTCGGCTGGCGCAGTTGCCACACCGCCGCCGCCCCGAGCGTGACACTCGCCGCCAACCACGCGAACGCGACGAGATGATGCTCGACGAGCACCAGCCACACCGTCATTGCTGCCAGCAGCATGACTACAAACAACGAAGGCCAATGCGGGCGCAAACGCGCACGATGCAAAGCAGACTGGAACGCCTGCGCCGACAACCAGGCAACCGCCGGAATAGCCAGGTACAGACCATCCGATGGCCGGCGGAACAGGTTCAGCCCCGGTAGCCACGTATGCAGCCAGGGGAAAATCGGGGTCGTGCCACCAAGTGCAAACACCAGCGCCATCACCAGCACCAACAATGCCGCGCGTGCGCGCCAGGGTTCACGTCTGACGACCGCGCCGCCCCAACCCAGCCACAGGACCAATGGAACGGCGCCGTAATAGAGGTAGTCGGTAGTGATGTCGCTGAAGGCCCAACTCTCGCCGCGTGCCTGTGAGAACACATTGCCTGACAGCAGCGTTGCCAATGACTGCCAACGCACCGAATTCCAAATCGCGGCGTCAAGCGTCACGCCAGTACGGTTGGTCAGTGGCAGGTACGCCAGCGTTGACAACCATTGCGGCGCGCTCAGCAGCCCGGCCAGCAGGCCAACGAGGAAAAACTGGAACAGCAGTCGCCAGCGTGCCGCGCCCGCCAGCATCACCGCCAAAAACGCATAGACCGCACATCCAATCACGATCAGGTAGGTCACCTGCGTCAGTTGCAACGCACACAAGCCACCTGCGATACCGGCCAGCAGTACATCCCGCCATTGCCCAGACTCCCGCAACCGTGACAGGCCCAACCACAACCACGGCAACATGCAGTAGCTGACGACCATCGGGGTGTGCTGCAGCCGCGACGCGGCCACCGAGCTGAACAGCAGAACCAGGGTGAACAGCAGCTGCGCGGGCGCCTGCAGGCGATAGTGCCTTGCCACGCGCAAAGCGCCGAGTCCGCCCACCAGCAGATGCAACGCAACAACTACATTGAACCAGTGCAGCGACTGCGGCGCCAGCAACATCGGCACCACCATCGTTGGCTGGAACGTCATCATCTGCGGATCGGCGAACTGCGGATAACCACCGAACAGATAGGGGTTCCACCACGGCGCCTGAAGATGACGAAGCTGTTCCGCGACAAAACCCACGGCCGGGAAAAACTGGTTCACGGCATCAAACGGGACAGCTTTGACCCCGCTCAGCCAAGGCAGGCACAACAGGAACCAGATCAACGCCCACTGCATGTCTGTTGAATTTTTCAGCAGTTGCCATGGCCTCGGCGGCGACTTCGTGTCTTCAACCAGCATTGCTCCCCCAACATCCATGTAAAAAAGGCACCGATACGAAATCGGTGCCTCCGGTAAATCAGTTCTGTGCAAAAACCTCAGTGCTTGAGGTTGCGGCGCAGACGCTCCAATGCCTGCAGCTGGGCAGTGACTTCGGCCAGCTTCTGCTGCGCCTCGGCCAGCTCCATGGCTTCGCCACGGTGGGCCAGCACGCGCTCAGCTTCTTCCTTGGCCTTGCGCACCGATGCTTCATCGATGTCGCTGGCACGGATGGCGGTGTCGGCCAGCACGGTCACGACCTGCGGCTGTACTTCCAGGATGCCGCCGGAAATGGCGAAATCCAGGTGCTCGCCTGCAGCGGTGGTGACCACGACCTTGCCCGGCTTCAGACGGGTGATCAGCGGTGCGTGCTTGGGCGCGATGCCCAGCTCGCCCAGCTCACCGGTGGCCACGACCAGGGTCGCTTCGCCGCTGAAGATCTGCTGCTCGGCACTGACGATGTCGCAACGGATGGTGCTCATGGATCTCTCTTCGCCTGGTTGGGTGGGCCTGCGCCCACCGCAGGTTGCCGCGCGGGCGGAGCGAACTCCGCCCTACGAGGTTATTAGGCCTTTTCAGCCATCTTCTTGGCCTTCTCGACCGCTTCTTCGATGCCGCCGACCATGTAGAACGCCTGCTCCGGCAGGTGGTCGTATTCGCCATCGACGATGGCCTTGAAGCCACGGATGGTGTCCTTCAGCGGCACGTACTTGCCCGGCGAACCGGTGAACACTTCGGCCACGTGGAACGGCTGGCTGAAGAAGCGCTCGATCTTACGGGCGCGCGACACGGCTTCCTTGTCTTCCTGGGAGAGTTCGTCCATACCCAGGATGGCAATGATGTCCTTCAGTTCCTTGTACTTCTGCAGGGTCTGCTGGACGCGCTGTGCGGTGTCGTAGTGCTCGCTGCCGATGACCTGCGGGTCCATCTGGCGCGAGGTCGAGTCCAGCGGATCCACGGCCGGGTAGATACCCAGCGAGGCGATCGAACGTGACAGGGTCACGGTCGAGTCCAAGTGGGCGAACGTGGTGGCCGGCGACGGATCGGTCAAGTCATCGGCGGGCACGTACACGGCCTGGATCGAGGTGATCGAGCCGGACTTGGTCGAGGTGATGCGCTCCTGCAGGACGCCCATTTCCTCGGCCAGGGTCGGCTGGTAACCCACGGCCGACGGCATACGGCCCAGCAGTGCCGACACTTCGGTACCGGCCAGGGTGTAGCGGTAGATGTTGTCGACGAACAGCAGCACGTCCTTGCCCTTGCCGCTGGCGTCCTTCTCATCACGGAAGTACTCCGCCATGGTCAGGCCGGTCAGTGCAACGCGCAGACGGTTGCCCGGCGGCTCGTTCATCTGGCCGTACACCATCGCCACCTTGTCCAGGACGTTGGAGTCCTTCATTTCGTGGTAGAAGTCGTTGCCCTCACGGGTACGCTCACCCACGCCGGCGAACACGGACAGACCGCTGTGCGCCTTGGCGATGTTGTTGATCAGCTCCATCATGTTGACGGTCTTGCCGACGCCGGCGCCGCCGAACAGACCAACCTTGCCGCCCTTGGCGAACGGGCACATCAGGTCGATGACCTTGATGCCGGTTTCCAGCAGCTCGGTCGAGGAAGACTGGTCTTCGTACGACGGGGCCGAACGGTGGATTTCCCAGCTGTCCGACGCCTGCACCGGGCCGGCTTCGTCGATCGGGCGACCCAGCACGTCCATGATGCGGCCCAGGGTGCCAGCGCCGACCGGCACCGAGATGGCGCGGTTGGTGTTGGTGGCAACCAGGCCACGCTTCAGGCCGTCGGTCGAGCCCAGCGCAATCGCGCGGACGATACCGTCACCCAGCTGCTGCTGGACTTCCAGCGTGATTTCGGTGTTGTCGACCTTCAGCGCGTCGTACACCTTCGGCACGTCGGTGCGCGGGAATTCGACGTCGACGACCGCGCCGATGATCTGAACGATCTTGCCCTGACTCATTGCTGCATCCTCTAAATGTGTGCTGTTGACTGCGCGCGTTAGACCGCTGCCGCGCCGCTGACGATTTCGGAGATTTCCTGGGTGATCGCTGCCTGGCGGGCCTTGTTGTAGACCAGCTGCAGGGTTCCGATCATCTTGTTCGCGTTGTCGCTTGCCGCCTTCATCGCCACCATGCGAGCTGCGTGCTCGGAGGCAACATTCTCCAGCACCGCCTGATACACCAACGATTCGATGTAGCGGGTGATCACGTGCTCAAGCACGGTTGCCGCGTCGGGCTCGTACAGGTAATCCCAGTCGTGCGACGCCACCTGCTTTTCGGCGGCCGGCAACGGCAGCAGCTGGTCGAAGCTGGCCTTCTGCGTCATCGTGTTGATGAAGCGGTTGTAGACCAGGTAGACGCGGTCAACCTTGCCTTCGGTGAAGGCGTCGAGCATGACCTTGATCACGCCGATCAGCGTTTCCAGCTTGGGCTGGTCGCCGATGTTGGCCACCGAGGCAGCCATGTTGACGTTGACGCGACGGAAGAACGCGCCGGCCTTCTGGCCAACGGTCACCACGTCGATCTCGGCGCCCTTGTCCTGCCAGTCGCGCATTTCCGCGACCGTCTTGCGGAACAGGTTGTTGTTCAGGCCGCCGGCCAGACCGCGATCGGAGGAGATCACGATGTAACCCACGCGCTTGACCTGCTCACGCTCGACCAGGAACGGGTGCTGGAAATCGGTGCTGGCCTGGGCCAGGTGACCGATCACCTGCTTCATCGCCTGCGCGTACGGACGCGAGGTCTTCATCCGATCCTGCGCCTTGCGGATCTTGGAGGCCGAGACCATTTCGAGCGCGCGCGTCACCTTGCGGGTGTTCTGCACGCTCTTGATCTTGGTTTTGATTTCGCGTCCGCTTGCCATCTCTTATTCCCGTAGAGCGGGGCTATGCCCCGCTTTATCAGTGTGAAGCGGAGCAAGGCTCCGCTCTACATACGCTCTTACCAGGTGCCGGTGCTCTTGAAATCGGCGATGCCCTTCTTGAAGGCAGCTTCGATGTCGTCGTTCCAGGCGCCGGTGCTGTTGATCTTGGAGGTCAACTCACCTGCGGTGTTGGCGAAGTGGGCGTGCAGGCCGGCTTCGAACGAGAGCAGCTTGTTGACCGGCACGTCGTCGAGGAAGCCTTCGTTGACGGCGTAGATCGACAGCGCCTGGTCGGCGATCGACATCGGTGCGTACTGCTTCTGCTTCATCAGCTCGGTGACGCGCTGACCGCGCTCCAGCTGCTTGCGGGTAGCTTCGTCAAGGTCGGAGGCGAACTGCGCGAACGCAGCCAGCTCACGGTACTGGGCCAGCGAGATACGGATGCCGCCGGACAGCTTCTTGATGATCTTGGTCTGGGCCGAACCACCGACGCGCGACACCGAGATACCGGCGTTGACGGCCGGACGGATACCGGCGTTGAACAGGTCGGTTTCCAGGAAGATCTGGCCGTCGGTGATCGAGATCACGTTGGTCGGAACGAACGCGGAAACGTCGCCAGCCTGGGTTTCGATGATCGGCAGTGCGGTCAGCGAACCGGTCTTGCCGGTGACGGCGCCGTTGGTGAACTTCTCCACGTACTCTTCCGACACGCGAGCTGCACGCTCGAGCAGGCGGGAGTGCAGGTAGAACACGTCACCTGGGTAGGCTTCGCGGCCCGGCGGGCGCTTCAGCAGCAGCGAGATCTGGCGGTAGGCAACAGCCTGCTTGGACAGATCGTCGTACACGATCAGGGCGTCTTCGCCGCGATCCATGAAGTACTCGCCCATGGTGCAGCCAGCGTAGGCGCTGATGTACTGCATCGCAGCCGATTCGGAAGCGGTGGCAGCCACGACCACGGTGTGGGCCAGGGCGCCGTTTTCTTCCAGCTTGCGCACGATGTTGGCCACGGTCGAAGCCTTCTGGCCGATCGCGACGTACACGCACTTGATGCCGGTGCCCTTCTGGTTGATCACGGCGTCGATCGCCATGGCCGTCTTACCGGTCTGGCGGTCACCGATGATCAGCTCGCGCTGGCCACGGCCGATCGGGATCATCGAGTCAACCGACTTGTAACCGGTCTGCACCGGCTGGTCGACCGACTTGCGCCAGATCACGCCCGGAGCAACGCGCTCCACCGGGGCGGTCAGCGCGGTGCCCAGCGGACCCTTGCCGTCGATCGGCTCACCCAGCGCGTTGACAACGCGGCCGAGCATTTCCGGGCCAACCGGCACTTCCAGGATGCGGCCGGTGGTCTTGGCCACGTCGCCTTCGCGCAGGTTCTGGTAGTCGCCCAGGACCACGGCGCCGACCGAGTCGCGCTCCAGGTTCAGTGCCAGGGCAAAGGTGTTGTTCGGCAGTTCGATCATTTCGCCCTGCATCACGTCGGCCAGACCGAAGATGCGCACGATGCCGTCGGACACGCTGGTGACGGTGCCTTCGTTGCGCGATTCCGCGGACAGGGCGACCTTCTCGATGCGGGTCTTGATCAGTTCGCTGATTTCAGAGGGGTTGAGCGTGGTAGCCATCGTCAAGTCCTAGTGCCGGCTTGTGGCCGGACGGTAATGTGAATTCAGTGTGCGAGCGCGGTCTGCAGGCGCGACAGCTTGCCCTTGAGCGAGCCATCGATGACCACGTCGCCGGCATCGATCACGGCGCCGCCGATCAGCGAAGCGTCCACTGCGGTCGACACGTCGACCTCGCAGTTGAAGCGCTTGCGCAGCGCAGCCTTGATCTTGTCCAGTTCCTCGCCCGACAGTTCGGCGGCCGAGGTGACGGTGGCCTTGACCACGTGTTCGGCTTCAGCGCGCAGCTGCTCGAACAGACCGGAGATTTCCGGCAGTTGCTGCAGGCGGCGGCCTTCGGCCAGCAGGGCCAGGAAGCGACCGTAGGTCTCGCTGGTCGCGTCCGGGGTCAGCAGGGCGACGGCATCGCCGCGGCTCAGCTGCGGATTCGACAGCAAGGCCGACACGCGCGGATCGGCGGCAACGCGGGCGGAGAACGCAAGCGCGTCCGACCACGGCGCGAACTTGCCTTCCTCACGCGCAATCGCGAAAGCGGCGCGGGCGTACGGGCGGGCAAGCGTGAGGGCCTGGCTCATCGATCAGATCTCCGCAGCCAGCTCGTCGAGCAGCGCCTTGTGGGCGTTGGCATCGATTTCGCGCTTGAGCAGCTTTTCGGCGCCGGTCACGGCCAGGGCAGACACCTGCTTGCGCAGATCTTCACGGGCACGGTTGGCGGCAGCGTCGATTTCAGCCTGGGCCAGGTCTTTCTGGCGGGTGGCTTCGGCGATGGCTTCGTTCTTGGCGGCTTCAACGATCTGGTTCGCACGGGCATGCGCCTGGTCGATGATCTCGTTGGCCTTGCCACGGGCTTCTTTCAGTGCCTCGTTGACCTTTACTTCCGCCTGCGCCAGATCTTTCTGGCTGCGGTCGGCAGCGGCCAAGCCCTCAGCGATCTTCTGCTGGCGCTCTTCAATGGCCTTCAACAACGGCGGCCAGATCTTGGTCGCGATGATCCAGATCAGCAACGCAAAGGCCAGGGCCTGTGCAAAGAGGGTGAGATTGATATTCATGATTAGCTCGATCGCTGGTGTCGGGGGTGGCTGCGCCGCCGTAGCAACGCAACCGAACCTTCATCCGAAGTCGGGTGCCGCCACGCCCCCCCCCCGCTAACAGCACCAGGATAAGCCAAAAACCATGGCGGCGTCGGCCAGCAGGGCAGCAGCCAGCGGGTTTGCGAAGGCCCCCCGCCGGCCAACCGCGCCCCCAAGTATT